>JBDTXW010000106.1:0-9151 GCA_040005975.1 Betaproteobacteria bacterium
GCATTATTCTCGATGAATGCGCGGCGCGGCTCGACGTCCTCGCCCATCAGCGTCGTGAAAATTTCATCGGAAGCAATGCCGTCCTCGATCTGCACCTTGAGCAGCCGACGCACCGCCGGGTCCATGGTCGTTTCCCACAGCTGCGCGGGATTCATTTCGCCAAGGCCTTTGTAGCGCTGGATCGAGACCGCACCGCGAGCTTCGCTCAACAGCCAGTCGAGCGCTTCCTTGAACGACGCGACGGCGGCGCTGCGTTCGCCGCGCCGGATGGTCGCTCCGGGCCGGATCAGCCCACGCAAGACCTCGGCCGCCGCCTTAATCTGTGCGTAGTCGCCGCTTGCGAGGAAGTCCGGGTCGAGTGACGTCGCATGCGGCGTGCCGTGCCGCGTGTGTACGATGACCAGGCGGCGCAGTTCCGCCGGCGCGTCGTAGCGCGCCTGGACGGTGATGTCCGGGTCACCGATCGCCCGCTCCAGTGCCGCTGCGCTCGCTGTCGCCGTATCCGCCGTCGCCAGGTCGATCGCGAGGCCGGTCAGCAGCGCATGCAGCGCCGCCGACTCGACCAGCCGCGCGACCCGGTCGATCACCGCTTCGGCGAGCAAATACTGGCGTGCAATGTGATCGAGTGCCTCGAACGACAGCGGCGCAAGCGCGGTGCCCGGCGCGAGTTCGGCGCCCTTCAACGCCACTTTCAGAAGGTGCTGCTTCAGATCATGGTCGTCCTTCAGGTAGGTCTCTTCCTTGCCCTGCTTCGCCTTGTACAGCGGCGGCTGCGCGATGTAGATGTGGCCGCGTTCGACCAGGTCCAGCATCTGGCGATAGAAGAAGGTCAGCAGCAGGGTCCGGATGTGCGAGCCGTCGACGTCGGCGTCGGTCATGATGATGATGCGGTGATAGCGAAGCTTGTCGGCGTTGTACTCGTCCTTGCCGAAGCCGGTGCCAAGCGCGGTGATCAGCGTGACGATCTCCTGCGAGCTGATCAATTTGTCGAAGCGGGCCCGCTCGACATTGAGAATCTTCCCGCGCAACGGCAGGATCGCCTGGAACTTGCGGTCGCGCCCCTGCTTCGCCGAGCCACCCGCCGAATCGCCCTCGACGAGGTAGAGCTCGCACAGCGCGGGGTCCCGTTCCTGGCAATCGGCCAGCTTGCCCGGCAGCCCCATGCCGTCGAGGACGCCCTTGCGGCGCGTCAACTCGCGCGCCTTGCGCGCGGCCTCGCGCGCCCGCGCCGCGTCGATGATCTTGCCGCAGATGATCTTGGCGTCGGCCGGATTCTCCAGCAGAAATTCGTGCAGCTTGCTGCCGACGATTTCCTGCACCAGCGGCTGTACTTCGGAGGAGACGAGCTTATCCTTGGTCTGCGACGAGAACTTGGGCTCCGGAACCTTGACCGACAGCACGCAAGTGAGCCCTTCGCGCATGTCGTCGCCGGTCGTCTCGACCTTCGCCTTTTTCGCCAGCTCTTCCTTTTCGATGTACGTATTCAGCGTCCGGGTCATCGCCTGCCGGAGCCCGGTCAGGTGCGTGCCGCCGTCGCGCTGCGGAATGTTATTGGTGAAGCATTGCACCGACTCCGCGTAGGAATCGTTCCATTGCATTGCGACCTCGACGATGACACCGTCCTTTTCGCCGACGGCATGGAAGACTTTCGGGTGCAGCACGTTCTTGCTGCGGTTCATGTACTCGACGAAGCCCTTGATGCCGCCGGTAAAGGCGAAGTTCTCGCTCTTACCGTCGCGCTGGTCGACGAGCTCGATCTTGACGCCGTGGTTCAGGAACGAAAGCTCGCGCAGGCGGCGGGCGAGGATGTCGTAATGGAACTCGATATGATCGAACGTCGTCGACGCCGCCATGAAATGCACTTCGGTCCCGCGGCGCTCGGTCGGACCGGTGACGGCGAGCGGCGCGACCGGCACGCCGTCGTGGAACTCCATCTGATGCGCCTTGCCGTCGCGCCAGATACGCAGCTTGAGCCACACCGACAAAGCGTTGACGACCGAGACGCCGACGCCGTGCAGGCCGCCCGAAACCTTGTACGAGTTCTGGTCGAATTTGCCGCCGGCGTGAAGCTCGGTCATCACGATCTCGGCCGCCGAGCGCTTCAGCTCGTCGTCTTCCTTGATGTCGGTCGGTATGCCCCGACCGTTGTCCACGACCGAGACCGAATTGTCGGCATGAATGACGACCTTGATGTCGTCGCAGTAGCCGGCAAGCGCCTCATCAATCGCGTTGTCCAGCACCTCGAACACCATGTGATGCAACCCGGTACCGTCGGAGGTATCGCCGATGTACATGCCCGGACGCTTGCGCACCGCGTCGAGGCCTTTGAGCACCTGGATGCTGGTCGAATCGTAGTCGCTGCCGTTGTCTGTGGGCTTGGGATTGGGTTCGGTCATTCGCTGTTTTCTCGTTTCGGACCACCCTCGAAAACGCCGACGCCGACTGATGTCGGCGCCGCGGGTGGCCATGGTGACAATTGCGGCGTCAGATGCGCATCGGCATCACGACATACTTGTAATCGTTTCTCTCCGGCATCGTGACCAGTGCGCTGGAATTGGCGTCGCCAAATGCCAGCACGACCTTGTCGGTGCCAAGGTTGTGCAGAACGTCGAGCAAGTAGGTGATGTTGAAGCCGATGTCCAGTGACTCGCCCTGGTAGCCGACTTCGAGCTCTTCCTCGGCCTCCTCCTGCTCGCTGTTCGTACAGATGATTTTCAACTGCCCGTTGCTCAGGACCAGCCTGACGCCACGAAACTTCTCGTTGGACAGAATCGCGGCGCGCTGCAGCGCCTGCAGCAGTTCGGCGCGTGTCAGCTCGATCTGCTTGGCATGTCCGACCGGAATCACGCGGTTATAGTCGGGAAACTTGCCGTCGACCACCTTGCTGACGAGCTCGATGCTGCCGAAGCGGAAACGAACTTGATTGGCGAGCAGGTCGATCTTTACTTCGGCCTCGCTGTCCTCGAGTAGCTTGCCCAGTTCGAGCACGGTCTTGCGCGGCAGGATGACTTCGTGCCGCGCGTAATCGCCCTCGACCGCGATACTCGCGTACGACAGCCGATGGCCGTCGGTCGCGACGGCCTGCAGCGAGCCCTTGTCGACGACTAGCAGCATGCCGTTCAGGTAGTAGCGGATGTCCTGCTGCGCCATCGCGAACTCGGCCAGCTTGAGCAAGCCGCGGAACTGCCGTTGCGGCAAGGTGATCGACTGCTGCTGCTCCTGCGCAAGACTGATGCGCGGATAGTCGGCCGCAGGCAGGGTCTGCAGGTTGAAGCGCGAGCGCGCCGCACGCACGGTCATCTTGCTGGCCGAGGTCTCGATGTTGACGGTGGCATCGTCGGGCAGCGCGCGCAGCAGATCTTGCAGCTTGCGCGCCGCGACGGTGATTGCCTGGTCCTGCTTTCCGGCAAGCTCGCTGTGCGCGGTGATCTGCATTTCCAGATCGGTAGCCGTAACGAACAGCCGGCCGTCCTTCTGTTCGAGCAGCACGTTGGCGAGTATCGGCAGCGTATGTCGGCGTTCGACGATTCCTGAAACTGCCTGCAGCGGCTTGAGCAAAGCGTCTCTGGGTGTCTGTTTTAGTTGCATTGTTTTAAACCCAATAACAGCTAATAGGTTTTCGTCGATTTCCGGTACAACCGCGAAAAACGCAGACGATTCCGGACCTTTGCCGTGTTCGCCCTGCGGTATAAGCTCTGTTCGGCGTGTGGATAGTTTGGGGGCAAAATCGCACTCGCCGGCATGGGTCGGTTAATCAACAAATTATAAACCCGTTCACTGCTGATTCATACAGTCTGAAAGGCTAGGTAGCGCCTTTAGTTGCGTAGCACCTGCAACAGAAAATTGACGTCGTGGGTCATCTCGGGGACGGACTCGCGAAGCTTGGCGATCTGCCGGCAGGCATGCAGCACCGTGGTGTGATCGCGGCCGCCGAAATTGCTGCCGATCTCGGGCAGCGATAACTGCGTGAGCTCCTTCGCGAGCGCCATCGCGACCTGACGCGGCCGTGCCACTGCGCGCGAACGCTTCTTCGAGTGCATGTCGGAAATGCGGATCTTGTAGTAGTCGGCGACCGTCTTCTGGATGTTCTCGATCGAGATCTGGCGATTCTGGACGGCGAGCAGGTCGCGCAGTGCGTCCTTTGCGACCGGCAGCGAGATCTCCTGGCGATGGAAGCTCGTATAGGCAAGGACCCGCTTCAGCGCCCCTTCGAGCTCGCGGACGTTCGAGCGTATGTGCTTGGCAATAAAGAAAGCGACCTGCTCGTCGAGCTTCATTCCGGTCTGCGCCGCCTTCGACAGCAGAATCGCGACGCGCATTTCGAGCTCGGGCGGCTCGAGCGCGACCGTGAGGCCCCAGCCAAAGCGCGAAATAAGCCGCTCCTCGATACCGGAGATTTCCTTCGGATAGGTGTCGCAGGTGATGACGACCTGCTTACGCGCTTCGATCAGCGTGTTGAACAGGTAGAAGAACTCTTCCTGCGTGCGGCTCTTGCCGTTGAAGAATTGGATGTCGTCGATCAGCAGAAGGTCCAGCGTTCGGTAGTAGCGCTTGAAATCGTCGAATGCCTTGTGCTGATATGCGCGCACGACATCCGAGACATAGGTCTCGGCGTGGATGTAGCGAATCTTCGCTGCCGGGTCGTTGGCAAGGATCTGATTGCCGATCGCCTGAATCAGGTGCGTCTTGCCGAGGCCGACGCCGCCGTAGACGAACAACGGGTTGTACGAAGTCGGATTGTCGGCGACCTGCATGCCGGCAGCGCGCGCGAGTTGATTGGCCTTGCCGGCGACAAAAGTGGCAAAAGTAAACGCCGGGTTGACGCTGGCCTGCTCGCCCCGGCGCGTCGCGGCCAAGCCAGGATCGGGGGATATGGCGGTGACTGCCGGCGCGGCCGCGCGTTCGGCGCCTTCGGCAACGACCAGGCCCAGTCGCAGTGGCCGACCGACGGCGACCGCGGCGAGCTCCTCGATCCGCCCGGCGAAACGTTCCTTGACCCACTGCAGCACGAAGCGGTTAGGAGCGATCAGGCGCAGCTCGTCGCCGGCGATTTCCAGCCGCAGAGGGCGGATCCAGGTATTGAATTGCTGCTGCGTCAATTCCTGCTGGAACGACGCCAGGCAGGCCTGCCAGAATACAGGTGTTGACATGGGTGGCGGGTGCGTGCGGGACCGGCGGGACCAAAAAATAGCGGGCGCCGAACGGAGCCCGTCACAGCGTTTATTGTACGCCGGTTCCGGCAAGTTATCCACAGACGGCGATGGTTGAATTATCTTGACAGCGCACGGTGCAAAACGCTCTAATGTAAGGCTTTTTCGAACGGAAGCAGACCATGAAACGCACGTACCAGCCGTCGGTCATCCGGCGCAAGCGGACACACGGCTTTCGCGCCCGTATGAAAAGCATCGGCGGCCGAAAGGTGCTACGCGCGCGCCGCGCCAAGGGCCGCGCCCGGCTCGCCGTCTAGAGCCCGGCGGACATCGGCTGCGAATCCGCAAATAGGCTCGAATCAACGGCACCGATTGCGTGGGGCGGCGGCGTTCGCGAGGCTGTTTCGCCAGGGCCGCCGCTTCGAAGCCGAACATCTGCAAATGCTGGCAGCGCCGGCCGGTGGGGCAATCGGCCGGGTGGGATATGTGATCGGCAAGCAACAACTGACCCTCGCGGTCGACCGCAATCGGCTCAAACGCATGCTGCGCGAAGCGGTGCGCCGTCGCCGTCCGGCGCTCGACGCCTTCGACATCGTGCTGCGCCTGCGTCGCGCTTGTCCAGCGATGGGCATCGCGGCGGTCGGCGCCGAGGCCGCCGCCTTGCTCGATGCGCTCACGCCACCGGGACCGCGATGAAAACGCTGTTGCTGGGCCTGCTGCGCGGCTATCAATATGCGCTGCGCCCATTGCTCGGTGCGAACTGCCGCTTCTACCCGAGTTGCTCGGACTATGCCCGCGAGGCGATCGAGCGCCATGGCGCCGTGCGCGGCGCGTGGCTCAGCGCGCGCCGTCTGGCGCGTTGCCATCCTTATCACGCCGGCGGGTACGATCCGGTTCCCTAGCATAATCACGATTCGATTTCGGCAGTCATGGACACCCAACGCCTGATTCTTTTTGTCATCTTTTCGTTCTCCGCGCTGTTCCTCTGGGAGGCGTGGCAGCGCGAGCATCGGCCACCACCGCCGCCGCCGGTCACGCAGGCCGCTCCGGGCTCGTCCGCCGAAGCACCGGTCCCTTCGGCCACCGTGCCGCCCGGCGCTGCGGCCCCCGCCAATCCCAACGCGGCGCCCGCCGCGGCGACGGCCGGCGAAACAATCGCGATTCGTACCGATCTTTATACGGCGAACATCGACACCGCTGGCGCGGTTATCACCCAAGTCGCTCTGGACGAGCATCGCGACACCGAGGACAAGACCCGGCCGTACCTGCTGCTGCAGAAAAATATCGACCGCATTTTTGTCGCTCAAGCCGGCCTTCTCGGCGAGGGACTGCCCAACCATCGCACGCCCTGGCAGCCGCTGCCCGGGCCGCGCGCGCTCGAGCCCGGGGCCGACACGCTCAAGCTCGCGCTGCAGGCAAGCGCCGCCAACGGCGACAAGGTCGTGCAGACGCTGACTTTCCACCGCGGCAGCTATGTAATCGACGTCGATTTTGCGATCACCAATGCCGGCACCGCACCGATCGCGCCGCATGCCTATTTCCAGTTCACTCGCGACACCAAGTCGCAGAGCAAACAGAATTCGATGGCGCCTTCGGCGTACATCGGCCCGGTCATCTACAACGAGTCCGATAAGTTCAAGAAAGTCGAATTCGGCGAGCTCGACAAGATGGCAAACGATCCGAGCCGCAAGTCGCCTTTCGGCAAGAATGCCGACAACGGCTGGGTGGGCATGGTCGAGCATTATTTCGTCGCCGCATGGCTGCCGCCCGACGACCCGAAAACGCCGCGCGAGTTCTATGCGAAGAAGCTCGACAACGGCCTGTACGCCGCAGGGGTGATCGTACCGGCGCCGCCGATCGCCCCAGGCGCCACCGGCGAGGTCAAGGTCAAGCTCTACGTCGGCCCGCAGGAACAGGACAAGCTCAAGTCGCTGGCGAAAGGCCTCGACCTGGTCGTCGACTACGGCATATTCACCGTCATCGCCGCCCCGCTGTTCTGGCTGCTCAAGTGGCTGCACGCGCTGGTCCACAATTGGGGCTGGGCGATCGTGCTGCTGACAATCATCATCAAGAGCGTTTTCTATCCACTGAACCACGCCAGCGCGCGCTCGATGGCCAAGATGAAAGTAATCGCGCCGAAGCTCAAGGCGCTGCAGGAGCAGTACGCCAAGGACAAGCAGCAGCTCCAGATCAAGATGATGGAGATGTACAAGACCGAGAAGATCAATCCGCTCGGCGGCTGCCTGCCGATCGTGGTGCAGATCCCCGTATTCATCGCGCTCTACTGGGTGCTGCTGTCGGCGGTCGAATTGCGTCATGCGCCGTGGATCGGCTGGATCCATGACCTTTCGGCGCCGGACCCGTGGTACGTGCTGCCGGTCATCTATGCGATCACTGCGTATCTTCAGGTGAAGCTTTCGCCGACGCCAATCCAGGATCCGGTGCAGGCGAAGGTGATGCAGATCATGCCGATCGCGTTTTCGGTAATGTTCATTTTCTTCCCGGCCGGGCTGGTGCTGTACTGGCTGATCAATAATTCGCTGCAGATCTTCCAGCAATGGCACATGAACCGCGTCATCGGGCGCGAGACGGCCGCCGCGGCCGCCAAACGACGCTAGCTGGATCGACAAGCCCCGCGCGGGGCCTCGAGTAATGCCGACGCCGATCGCTACCGAGCTCATCGCTGCGATTGCGACGCCCGCCGGTCGTGGCGGCATCGGCATCGTGCGCGTCTCGGGGTCGGATGTCTCGCGCGTCGTCGCAGGGATCGTCGGCCGCGTGCCGACCCCGCGGGTCGCGACGCCGGCGAATTTTGTCGGCGCGCATGGCGAGACGCTCGACCAGGGACTGGCGCTGTACTTTCCGGCGCCCGCCTCGTACACCGGCGAGACGGTGCTCGAGCTGCACGGCCACGGCGGTCCTGCCGTGCTCGCGCAGATACTTCGCCGCTGTCTCGATCTCGGCGCGCGACTTGCCGAGCCCGGCGAATTCACCAAGCGCGCCTTTCTCAACGGCAAGATCGACCTGGCGCAGGCCGAAGGCGTCGCCGACCTGATCGATGCCGCAACGGCGACTGCGGCGCGCGCCGCGGCGCGGAGCTTGACCGGCGCGTTTTCGGCCGAGGTCCGCGCGCTCGTCGACGGACTGACCGAGCTACGGATGTTCACCGAAGCGGCGCTGGATTTTCCCGACGAGGACATCCAGCTCATTCGCGCGGCCGACGCCGACGGCAGGCTCGCGCGCCTGCGGGAACATCTGGACTCGATCCTGTCGCGCTCGCGCCAGGGCAGCCTGCTGCGCGAAGGACTCGACGTCGTGCTGATCGGGCAGCCCAACGTCGGCAAATCGAGCCTACTGAACCAACTCGCTGGCGACGACGTTGCAATCGTCACCCCGCACGCCGGCACCACGCGCGATGCGATTCGCAGCAGCGTCGAGATTCGTGGCATTCCGGTGCACATTATCGACACCGCGGGCCTGCGCGAGAGCGTCGACCCGATCGAGCGAATCGGCATCGAAAGGACATGGGCGACGATTGCACGCGCCGATCTGGCCCTGATCGTCACCGACGCGCGCGCAAGCGAACATGCCGCGGACACGGCGATCGTGGCGCGGTTGCCGGCTTCGCTGCGCCGGATCATCGTGCGCAACAAGATCGATCTCGCGGGGGCCGATGCGAAGCGCTCGCAGTCCGGCGACGCGAGCGAGGTCTGGCTTTCCGCCAAAACCGGCGCCGGCGTCGATCTGCTCCGCGAAGCGATGCTCGCCGCGGCCGGTGCGCACGAGGACATGGAGGGCACGTTTCTCGCCCGCGAGCGGCACCTGCAGGCAATGCGCACGGCGGCGGCGCATCTCGACGCGGCGCAGCATCATCTGGAGACGTTGCCGCCGCCGCTGGAACTGTTTGCCGAGGAGCTGCGCGGCGCGCAGCAGTCGCTGTCGGCGATTACCGGCGAAGTCAGCGCCGACGATCTGCTCGGCGTGATCTTCAGCCGGTTCTG
>JBDTXW010000107.1:0-9125 GCA_040005975.1 Betaproteobacteria bacterium
TTCCGAAAACCGGTCGAGTACTGACCAGCGGCCTTCGGTGACGCCATTGCTTCCGATCCCGGGCAAGACATGACTTCCATCGCTTCGGCGAGCGAGTCGTCTCCTCGCGCGCGCCTTACCCTCAAGCAAGTCCACTTCCGCTGGCTCACTACCCTCGCGGTCGCCTGCGGCGCCATCATCGTCTTCTTCCCTTTCTTCTGGATGGCGGTCACCTCGCTGAAAACCGCGCCCGAGATCCAGCGCGTGCCGCTGCAGATCGCCCCCGACAGCTGGCTCAACCTGAACAACTACATCGAAGTGTTCAAGCGCGAGCCCTTCCTGCGCTACCTGCTGAACAGCGCGATCGTCGCTTCGATTGCCGCCGTGAGCAGCGTGGTGGTGTCGTCGCTGGCGGGGTTCGGATTCGCAAAGTATCGCTTCCCCGGACGCGACGTCTTCTTCCTCGCCATCGTCGGCATCCTGATGGTCCCGTTTCAGTCGGTCGTGGTGCCGCTGTACGTCTGGATGAACGAACTGGGGCTGCTCGATACCTACGCGGGCATCGTGGCGCCGGACCTGGTCAGCGTCTTCGGCGTCTTCCTGATGCGGCAGGCGATCGAGATGATTCCCAACGACTACATCGACGCGGCGCGCATCGACGGCGCCAGCGAGCTCCGAATCTTCTTCCTGGTGATACTGCCGTCGGTGAAGCCGGCCATCGCCACCTTGCTGATCATCAAGTTCTTGTGGAGCTGGAACGAGTTCTTCTGGCCGATGGTGGTGACCAGCAGCCCCCAGATGAAAGTGGTCACCATAGGCCTGACGAGCTTCACTAATATGTACTTCATCGAATACAACCTCCTCACCGCCGCCGCGGTAATCAGCATCCTGCCGATCCTGATCATCTTCATCGCGCTTCAGCGCTGGGTGGTCCAAGCTGTCGTGATGAGTGGCCTGAAGGGCTGAGATCAACGCGCAGCGGACAATTGTTTCGATGTAGTAGACTGCATCGCGATCTCCAGTACCCTGACGAGGAAGCGTGACCGAGCCTGCTGTCGACATACCCGCTACCTCCCGCGTGACTGGCTGGCGCATCGGTGTCGACATCGGCGGGACGTTCACCGACCTGGTCGCGGTCGCACCGGACGGATCCATCGGCGTCTTCAAGGTGCTTTCGGTCCCCGCAGACCCTGGGGCCGGAGTCCTCGCTGCGCTCGAGTGCGCGGCGCAGTCAGTCGACCTCCCGGTGTCCGGATTCCTCGCCAGGACGGCGTTATTCGCGCACGGCTCGACCATCGCCACGAATACGGTGCTCGAAGGCAAGGGCGCGCGGGTCGGCTGCCTGACCAGCACCGGCTTCCGCGACAGCTTGGAGATCCGCCGCGGCATTCGCGACAATCCCTGGGAGCACCGCATGCCGTACCCACCGGTGCTCGCCCCGCGCTCGCTGCGGCGGCCGGTGCGCGGACGGATCGACGCTGACGGCAGCGAATTCGAAATGCTCGAGCTCACCGATGTTGCGGACGCTGCCCGCCGCTTTCACGCCGACGGTGTCGAAGCAGTCGCCGTCTGCCTGTTCAACAGCTATGTCGATGATCGTCACGAGCGGGCCGCCGCGTCGGCGCTCGCCCGGCATTGGAATGGCCGGTGGATCACCCTGTCGTCGCGGCTGGCGCCGGTCATGGGCGAGTACGAACGCACGTCGACGGCGGTGATGAACGCCTACCTTGCGCCTCGCACCGTCGGCTACCTGCGCAAACTCGACGAGCGGCTACGCGCCCTGGGCCTGGCGCGGCCGATCTTGCTGATCCAGAACAACGGCGGCGCAGTCTCGGTCGAGCAGGTCGCCGAGCGTCCGGTGACACTGCTGCTGTCCGGCCCGGCCGCCGGAGTGGGCGCGCTTCGATACTACGCGCAGGCGATCGGCTCCGACGACCTGATCTCGATGGAGATTGGCGGCACCAGCTGCGACGTCATTTTGATGAGCGGCGGCGAAGTCGGCTTCACCGACCTGCTCGACATCGACGGCTACCATGTGGTCAGCCCGTCCGTCGAGGTGCACACCATCGGTGCCGGAGGCGGCACCATAGGCCACGTAGACGCGGCGGGTCTGCTGTCCGTCGGGCCTCGTGGCGCCGGCTCGGTACCGGGTCCCGCCTGCTACGGGATGGGCGGCAACGCGCCGACCATCACTGACGCGCAGCTTGTGCTTGGCAGGCTCAAGGCAGATACCTACGCCGGCGGCAGACTGCGCATCGACCCCACGCTCGCCGCCGAGGCGATCGACCGGGCGGTGGCGCGGCCGCTCGGGGTCGACGTGAAAGTTGCCGCCATCGGCATGATCCGGCTGATGGAGCAGAAGCTGCTGCACGCGGTGCAACGCATCAGTATCGAGCGCGGTCACGATCCCCGACGCTTCACGCTGGTCGCCTGCGGCGGCGCCGGTCCGCTGCACGGCGTCGAGGTCGGGCGGCAACTCGGGGCGCACAGAGTGTATGTGCCGCGGCTATCCGGTGCCTTCTGCGCACTGGGAATGCTGCACGCCGACGTGCGTCACGATTACGTGCGCGTGCATCTGGATCGGCTGGACGGTGCGAATATCGTTCGGATGCAGGCGATCTACGCCGAACTCGAGCGGGAGGCTACTGACATGCTGGCGCGCGAGGGCTTCACCGGCGGCGTGCAGCTCGTGCGCGCGCTCGACCTGCGATACATCGGGCAGCAGTGGGACATCCGTGTGCTGCTGCCCACGGCGGCGCTCGACAGCGAGGCACTCGACGCCACCGACGTACGCCACCGATTCGAGATCGAGCACGACCGCCTTTTCGGGCACATCCAGCCAGACGGAATCATCGAGATCGCCAAGCTTCGAGTGACCGGTACCGGAGCACTGCCGCCGCTGTCGTTGCCGAGCCCGCCGCCGGCAATCGGAAACCCGCAGCCGATCGAGCGGCGCCGCGTCTGGATCGATCAGACGACCGGCTGGTTGAACACCCCGGTCCTCGACGGCAGTGCACTGCATCCGGGCCAGGGTGTCGACGGCCCGGCTATCGTCAACGAAGCCACGACCACGGTGCTGATTGGCGCCGGCGATCGACTCGCCGTCGATGCGGCCGGCAACTTCATGATCACGCTGCGCGCCGCCGGCGAGGGCGTGGCGGTATCCGAGGCGGCAAGAGTCGACGCATGAGACTGGATCCGCCGCCGCTTGACCCCATCACGCTCGCTCTGGTCCAGAACCGGCTCGATCACGTCGCGCGGCAAATGGGCTGGGTGATGATCCGCACCTCACGCAGCCCGATCTTCAACCAATCGCACGACTTCTCGTGCTTCGTGACCGACGCGCAGGGCACGCTCGTGTCGCAGGCCGATGGCATTCCGATCCACACCGGCGGCGGCGGGTTCGCGGTACGTGCCTTGCTCCGCGCATTCGCCGGTCGCATTGATCCCGATGATGCGTTCCTGCTCAACGACCCCTATGTCGCCGGCGGCAACCATTTGCCTGACTGGGTGATCGCGCGGCCGGTGTTCGCCTGCGGCGCGCTGTTCGGCTTCTGCTGCAATCGCGCGCATCAATCGGACATCGGCGGCGGCGCCGCCGGCACTTACAATCCGGCCGCGACGGAGATCTTCCACGAAGGCATTCGCCTGCCACCGCTGAAACTGATCGAACGCGGCGTGGTGCGTGACGATCTCTGGCAACTGCTGATGATCAACACCCGCTGCCCGGACCTGCTCGACGGCGACCTGCGCGCCATGCTCGGCTCGACGCGCATCGGGGCAGAGCAGGTCGCCGAACTGGTCGAGCAGCTCGCGCCGGAGGTGGCCGCGCGCTACTTCGACGGCATCCTCGACCACGGCGACCGGCGGCTGCGAGCACTGCTGCGCGCGCTGCCTGACGGCACCTACCGCGCCGAGGAGCGCTTCGACAACGACTGCTTCGAGCCCGCCGACATCCGGATTCGAGTCGCGCTTACCATCAAGGGTGATCGGTTGACGGTGGATTTCACCGGCACCCATCCACAGATTCGCGGCTTCAAAAACAGCTCGCTGGCGAATACGTACTCCGCGGTGTATGCGGGGATCGCGTCGTTCTTCGACGCCGATGTGCCGCACAATGAAGGCACGTTCCGCGCGGTCAAGATCATCGCGCCCGAAGGCTCGCTCGTGAACGCACGTCCGCCGGCGCCGATGACCATGTGTACGGTGTTTCCAGCGCACGAGATCATGCATGCCTGCTGGTGGGCGCTTGGCCAGGCCGATCCGGCGCGCAATTGCGCGGGCTGGGGCAAGAACACCTTTCCGGTCACCTCCGGAATCGGGGCGGACGGCCGCACCTGGGTGATGTATCACTGGGGTGCCAACTCCGGCGCGGGAGCCGTCCGCGGGCGCGACGGCTTCAACCAGATGGGACCGATGATCACGCTCGGCGGCTTGGTGATCCCGAACGCCGAGACCTACGAACAGCTTTATCCCGTGCGGGTCCGGCGGCAGGAGATGCGCGCCGATGCCGCCGGCGCCGGTCAGTGGCGCGGCGGCACCGGCGCGGAATACGATGTCGAGCTGAAGTCGCCGGCCGAGTATTCCTTTCGTGGGGAAGGCATGGGACGTCCCACCGGCCTCGGCGTCGAAGGCGGTGCCGCCGGCAAGGTAGCGTGCATCGCCGTTACCGAAGGCACAGGCGAGCCGCGCACGCCGCCGCCCTATGCGCTCTGGCGACTCGGCCCGTCTCGACTGACGGTGTCCTCCCCAGGGGGTGGCGGCTACGGTGACCCGATCGATCGCGATCCGGCAGCGGTGTTGCGCGACGTGCGCGATGACGTGGTGACGCAGCGCGAAGCGGAGGAAGTCTACGGGGTGGTGTTCGCCACCGGGGCGCATTCAATCGGCGGCGAGCCAACACCTGGCGAGCCCGGACCGACGTCGCGGGGCGCCGACAGCGCCTCGATCGATCGCGCCACACTCGTGATAGACACCGAAGCGACGCGCGCGCGACGACATGCGATGCGCGCCGCACGACATGCGATGCGCGCCGCACGACATGCGGCGACTGCGTCCCCATCGCCATGAGCAATGGCCTTCGCAGTTTGACCGTCGATTTCGCGTGGCGCTTGGTGCTGCCGGTGATCCTGATCGTCAGCTGGTACGTGGTCACCGAAATCAACCCACTATTTCACCCGGTGATCCTGCCCTCGCCGCTGGCGGTGCTGCGAATGTTCGGCAAGCTCGTGGCCAGTGGCGAATTGTGGTCGCACATTGTGGCGAGCCTCGAGCGCATCTTATATGCCAACCTCGCGGCGCTGGCGTTCGGGGTGCCGCTGGGACTGGCGATGGGCCTCTACCGCCCGTTCGAGCGAATGTTCGACGGATTGATCGGGCTGTTCCGGCCGATCCCGCCTCTCGCCTGGGTGCCGTTGTCGATCCTGTGGCTGGGCATCGGCACGCTGTCGGTGGTGTTCATCACGTTCCTCGCGGCGTTCTTCGCAGTGCTGATCAACACCATCGCCGGCGCCCGCGCGGTCGACCACCTCCACGTGCGGGCCGCGCTTTCGCTCGGCGCCGGACGGCGGCGAATGATGACGCACGTGGTGATGCCGTCGGTGGCGCCCTACATCTTCACCGCCTTTCGCATCGCGCTCGGTGTGTCGTGGATGAGCATCGTCGCCGCCGAGCTGGTCGCTGCCTCCAGCGGCTTGGGCTACATGATCATGTATTATCGCGAGGTGCTGCGCACCGACGCAATCATCGTCGGCATGCTGACCATCGGCGTGATCGGCCTGCTGATGGATCTTGCCACCCGTCGGCTCGAGCTACGGCTGATGCCGTGGCGTCGCGGCTTCTCCCTGGCATGACGGCGCCGCCGAAGATCGCCATTGCCAGCGTGTCGAAGCGCTTCGACTCGGCGCGCGGCGAGAGCGTGACCGCGCTCGATCAGGTCGACCTGGCGATCGCCGCAGGCGAGTTCGTTGCCATCGTTGGTCCGAGCGGGTGCGGCAAGTCGACGCTGCTCAACATCATCGCCGGCTTCGAGACAGCGTCGTCGGGGCAGGTGACGCTGGATGGCCGGCCGATCGCGGGGCCGGGCCCGGAGCGAGGCGTGGTGTTCCAGGAATACGCGCTGTTCCCCTGGCTGACGGTCGCCGGCAACATCGCCTTCGGACCGGCGAGTTGCAGGACGACGCCCGCCGAGGTCGACCGGCGCGTGCGCGAGTGCGTGGCGCTGGTCAAGCTCGACGGCTTCGACGACAAGTATCCGCACGAGCTCTCCGGCGGCATGCGCCAGCGTTGCGCGCTTGCCCGCTGTATCGCCAACGATCCCGAAGTGATGTTGATGGACGAGCCACTGGCGGCCATCGACGCGCTGACCCGGCTCGACCTGCAGGACGAGTTGCTGCGGATATGGTCCGAGGCCTCGCGAACGCGGACGCGGACCGTGCTGTATATAACGCACGCGATCGACGAGGCGATCTACCTCTCCGATCGAGTGGTAGTGATGAGTCACCGGCCCGGGCGAATTCGCCGCGAAATTCGCGTGCCGTTCAGCCGGCCGCGCGATCCGGAAGTACGCACCCACGAAGCATTCCATCGGCTGTCCGACGAGATCTGGCAGCTGTTGCGACGCGACCCTTGACCGAAGGAGGAAACCCCATGAAACACAGGATGCTGTTGGCAATGACTGCCGCGGTGACGCTGCTAGCGCTAGTCCCGCTTGCCGAGGCACAGAAAAAGGTGACGGTGCACGTCGGATGGAATCCGACGGCCGGCGGCACGCCGATCATCGGCACGATGATCCAGGAAAAGCTCTTCGAGAAAGAGGCACAGAAGTTCGGCTACGAGGTGACCGCCGATTGGGTGCAGTTTCCGGGCGGAGCGCCGATGGCGAACGCCGCGATGGTCGCCGGCCGGCTCGACATGGACGTTGATTTCGCCGTCGGCGCCATCGTTCCCCGGATCAAGAACAAAGTGCCGATTGTCATCTTCGGCATCCACGCGAGCCACCTGTCGAACGCTATCGTCGTGCGTCCCGGCAGCGACATCAATGACGTGTCGAAGCTTGCCGGCAAGACCGTCGGTGTGCCGATCGCCACCAGCGCGCACTACACGCTGGCCACGATCGTCAAGTACCAGACCGGCAAGACCCTTCAGGAGATGAACATCAAGCTGGTCAACATGGTCCCCAGCGAAGGCATCAAGATGCCGCAGGGCATCGATGCCGCGGGAGTCTGGGTGCCGCTGCGCTTCATGGGCAAGCCGCTCGGCACTGCTGAGCTTCTGGTGGACTCGAGTGCATTTAACGGTCCGGCCAACCGCCAGCCGAACCAGCGCGCAGCCGATGCCGCCAACGCCTGGGGCTACCCGGAAGGCTACCTGATCGACCGGCTCTATCTTTGCGCGCGCGACGCCTTCGCTAAGGAGCACCCCGACCTGCTGGTCGCGTTTCTGCGGGCGCGCATCGAGGCGCAGCGACTCGCGGTCGCCAACCAGCCGAAGGCGCTGGAGGTCGCCAACGAATGGTGGAAGCTCGACCCGGCGATCGCCGCGCAGGCGCGCGACACCTACCCGGAGAACACCAACATCCGCAACGCGCCGTACGTGCTGGAGTTCGATGCGCTGGGCATCATCAAGGGCAGCGAGTTCTTCGCCTCGATCGGCACCATCGACGGCCCGGTCACCTGGGATGAAGTGAAGGCCGTGATGATGCCGGCGGCGGCAATGCAGAAGCGCGCTTGGGAGGCGGGTGGCAGCAAGCCGAGCGTGACGGAATTGGAAGCAGGCTTCAAGGGCTCCAATCCCACCTGGCCGCAATTGACGATCGCCGGTGGTCGTCCGGTCTGGATGTGGGACGAGACACCGAAGTGGGGCGAGCGCCAGTACAAGCCAGGGCCCTTCTCGGCGGCGAAATGAAAATGCCGTGACCGACGCCGTCTTCCATCGGGAGCTTGGTCGCGACTACCCGGTGGCAAGCCATTCCCGCGGGGTCTACGTCTACGATACCGCGGGCAAGCGCTACCTCGACGGCGCCGGCAGCGTGTTTGTCTCGCACATCGGGCACGGCGTCGCGGAGATCGAGGCGGCCGTCGGCGCGCAGATGCGCGAACTGGCGTTCGCACACACTTCGTACTTCGCGAACGAGGCCGAGCGGCGCTTCGCGAACAAGCTGGTCGCGATGGCGCCGAGCGGCTTCGGCAAGGTCTGGATGACGACCTCGGGTGCGGCCGCTAACGAAACCGCGGTGAAGCTCGCGCGTCATTACCACCGCGTGAATGGTGAGCCGGAGCGGCATCTCGTCATCGCCCGCCGGCATGCTTATCACGGCAGCTCTCTGGGCGCGCTCTCGCTGACCGGGCAGCCGGCGCGGCGCGAGCCGTACGCTCCGTACTTGCTGGACGTCCCGCACATCGCGCCGCCCAACTGCTATCGCTGTCCGCTCGGCCTTACGTATCCCGGCTGCGCGGTCGCTTGCGCCGACGAGCTGGAACGCGAGATCGTCCGGGGCGGCCCGCGAAACATTTCGGCGTTCATCGTCGAGCCGGTTTCGGGTGGTCCGCTCGGCGCATTGACGCCGCCGGCCGAGTACCTGCCGAAGATTCGCGCGATCTGCGATGCGCACGGCGTTCTGCTCATCGTCGACGAGGTGATCACGGCTGCCGGCCGCACCGGGCGCAACTTCGCCGTCGACCACTGGGGCGTGGTGCCGGACCTGATCACCTGCGCCAAAGGCATCGCTGGCGGCTACCTGCCGATTGGCGCGGTCCTCGTGCACGAGCGGATCTTCGCAGCCATCGCCGCGTCGGGACAATCGTTCCGCCACGGCGAGACCTTCGGCGGGCATGCGGTGATGTCGGCGGCGGGCGAAGCGGTTCTGCAATACATCGACACGCATGGCCTGGTGGACCGGGCGGCCCAAATGGGTGCCTACCTCGGGCAACAACTCGCAGGACTGCGTGCGCAGCCGATGGTCGGCGACGTGCGTGGCCTCGGCTTGCTGTGGGGAGTCGAGCTAGTCCGCGACAAGGCAACGAGGGCTCCGTTCGAGCGTGCCCTGCAGGTGAGCGAGCGTATCGCCCACGAATGCTTTGTACGCGGCCTACTGGTTGTGTCGGGCGCGGGCGCTGCCGACGGCATCGACGGCGATACGATCACGC
>JBDTXW010000108.1:0-9099 GCA_040005975.1 Betaproteobacteria bacterium
GCTGTCGGCCGGCCCTCGACGCTGTTAGAATCACCTTCCGTTTCCCGGCACGGTTCTCTCGTCCCCCTCGAGCATGAAACAGCCGCTGCAGAAACTCATCGCCAGCCGTTATGGCGACCGCGATATCCCGGTCTCGCTGGTCCTGCCGGACGGCGATCGGCTCGCGCTGTCCAAGAAACCGGAAGTCAATATCTACGCCCGAACCTGGAGCGGGCTGCGGGCGCTTGCCTCGCCCGAGCTCGGCAGGCTCGCACGCGCCTACGTTCACGATGACCTCGATTTCTCCGGCGAGGCGCGGCGCGTGCTGGGCATCGCCGAAGCGCTGGTCGGGACGGTCGTGCACGGGCGCGACCGCGCCACAGCGCGGCTCAAGCACTGGTGGCATGCCGCGCGCGGCAACAAGGCCAACATCCAGCATCATTACGATGTCTCGAACGCCTTCTACCGCATGTGGCTGGACGAGCGCATGGTTTACTCGTGCGCGTACTACAAGACCGCAAGCGACACGCTGGACCAGGCGCAGGCGCAAAAGCTCGATCACATCTGCCGCAAGCTGGTGCTGAAACCAGGCGAGTCGCTGCTCGACATCGGCTGCGGCTGGGGTGGGCTGATCTTCTGGGCGGCCCAGCACTACGGCGTCAAGGCCAGCGGGATCACGCTGTCGCAAAATCAGTTCGATCATGTCAGCGCGAAGATCGCCGAGCTGGGGCTGGCCGGGCAGGTCGACGTGCGGCTCCTCGACTATGTCGACCTGCCCGAGGATCGCTTGTACGACAAGATCGCCAGCGTCGGGATGTTCGAGCACGTCGGCATCGCCAACTACCCGCGCTATTTCGGCAAGATGTACCGGATCCTCAAGCCGGGCGGCCTGGCGATGAATCACGGCATAACGCAGACCTATGTCGGCGTCGACAGCCTCGGCAGTGGCGTCGGTGAATTCGTCGAGGAGTATGTCTTCCCGGGCGGCCAGCTCGCGCACGTATCGCGCGTCGTCCAGGGGCTCGGTGCTGCGGGACTCGAGCTGATCGACGCCGAGGCTTTGCGTGAGCACTACGCGCGCACGCTTTGGCACTGGGTCGACCGGCTGGAAACGAACGCCGATGCCATCCGGCGCGAAGTCGGCGAGCAAAAATTCCGCATCTGGCGAATCTATCTGGCCGGGTCGGCGCATTCGTTCGACCGCGGCTGGCTCTCGCTTTTCCAGCTGCTGGTCGGCAAGCCGCTGCCGGACGGACGCTTGCCGCACCCGCCGACCCGCGAGTACATGTACGCGGGCTGAAGGTCGCGCCACTTGCGCGCCGCCGCAGGCGACCCCACATTCGAGCGATGGAAACCGTGTCCGAAGCAGAGTCGCTGCTCGAATTCCCCTGCGCATTTCCGCTGAAGATCGTCGGACGCACGCGCGACGGCTTCGCGCAGGCGATGCTTGAGGTCGTCCTGCGCCATGCACCCGATTTCGACAGCGCGTCGATGGAGATGCGCGCCTCGCGCGAAGGCAACTACATTTCACTGACCTGCACCGTCAATGCCAAGTCGCGCGACCAGCTCGACAACCTCTACCGCGAACTGTCGGGACACCCGCACGTCGTCATGGTGCTGTAGCGCCGTGACGGCTGCGCGCGAGCCGGCAGCGGGCGCTGCGCGTTGCCGGGTTCGTCGCCTGGGGCAGACCGATTACGTCGCGACCTGGCGCGCGATGCGGGCCTTTACCGATCGGCGCGCGCCGGATGCGCCCGATGAAATCTGGCTGACCGAGCACCCGCCGATCTATACGCTCGGCCTCGCCGGCCGGCGCGAGCACCTGCGACGCGACAACGGCATTCCGGTGCTCAAGGTCGATCGCGGCGGCCAAGTCACCTACCATGGGCCCGGACAGCTGGTTGCTTACCTGCTGATCGACATCCGGCGCCGGCATCTGGGCGTGCGGCAGCTCGTTCGGGCCATCGAAGCCGCCGTGATACAATTACTTGATTCGTATGGTGTTGCTGCAATCGCCCGCAGCGGCGCGCCCGGCGTATACGTGCAGCAGCGCGATGGCGAAGCCAAGATCGCGGCGCTGGGCCTCAAGGTCCGGAACGGCCGCAGCTACCACGGCCTGGCGCTCAACATCGACATGGACCTCGCCCCCTTTGCCGACATCGATCCCTGCGGGTACCGTGGCCTCGCGGTCACCCGGTTGCGCGACGTCGGCATCGATGCGCCGCGGGCCGAGATCGAATCTCGGCTGGTCGCCGCGCTCGACGCCGCGATCGGCGCTGGCCCAAGCGCATGAGTGACGCGAACCGGCCGGAGCAAGGCGGCAATGCCGCTGGCGTCAAGCACAAGGGCGAGGCCAAGACCTCGCGCTTGTTTGGCCAGTACGCGATCAAGGTCGTGCCGGCCGAGCGCCTGAAAAAACCGGAGTGGATTCGCGTACGCGCACCGTCGTCGCCGCGGTTTTACGAAATCAAGCGCATTCTGCGCGAGCACAAGCTGCACACGGTTTGCGAAGAAGCCTCATGCCCGAACATCGGCGAGTGCTTTGGCAAGGGCACGGCGACGTTCATGATCATGGGCGATATCTGTACACGCCGCTGCCCGTTTTGCGACGTCGGACACGGCCGGCCGCTGCCGCTGGATGCCGACGAGCCGGCCAATCTCGCCAAGACGATCGCGGCGCTGAAGCTTCGCTACGTCGTGATCACCAGCGTCGATCGCGACGATCTTCGCGACGGTGGCGCGCAGCATTTCGTCGACTGCATACGCGCAGTGCGCGAATGCTCGCCGGCGACGCGGATCGAGGTGCTGGTGCCCGACTTCCGCGGCCGGCTCGAACGCGCGCTGGACGTCCTCGCACAGGCGCCTCCCGATGTGATGAACCACAATCTGGAGACGGTGCCGCGACTCTATCGGCAGGCCCGGCCTGGTTCCGACTATGCGAATTCGCTCCGGCTGCTGCAGGACTTCAAGGCGCGTTTCCCGGATATCCCGACCAAATCGGGCCTGATGGTCGGGCTGGGCGAAACCGACGAGGAAATTCTGGCGGTGCTGCGCGACATGCGTGGACACGGCATCGACATGCTGACGATCGGCCAGTATCTGCAACCGACGCCTTCACATCTGCCGGTGCTGCGCTACGTCCATCCGGACGGCTTTGCGATGTTCGAGCGCGAAGCCTACGCGCTTGGCTTCAGGCATGCCGCCGTCGGCGCGCTGGTGCGATCGTCGTACCACGCCGACACCCAGGCGCACGGCGTCCTCGAAGCGGCTGCCGGGTGAATCGACGCCGTCTCGGCAAGGAACGGATGCCGCTGATCCATAAACTGCGATGCGTCGGTCTCGCGGGCGTCGCCGCGCTGGCGCTTGCGCTGCCGCCGCCCGCATCGGGCGAAGTCGCGGAAGTCCGCGTCTCGCACGGCTACGGCGTGCTGTATCTGCCGCTGATGGTGATGGCGAGCGAAAAGCTCTTCGAAAAGCACGCCGCGGCGGCGGGCCTTCTCGGCGTCAAGGCGAGCTATCTCGTGCTCGACGGCGGCAACGTCATCAACGACGCGATGCTCTCCGGCGCGCTCGACATCGCCTCGAGCGGCGTCCCCGGATTTCTGACGCTATGGGCCAAGGCCAAGGACAATCCGGCGCAGGAGATCCGCGGCTTGACCGGCATGAGCTCGTCGTCGATGTATCTGATGACGCGCAATCCAAACGTCAAATCGCTCAAGGACTTCACCGACAAGGACCGGATCGCCGTCCCCGGCATCAAGACCTCGCTCCCCGCGGTGCTGCTCCACATGGCGGCGGCGAAGGAATTCGGCGATGCGAGCTACGCCAAGCTCGATCCGATCACCGTCGGACTGCCACACCCGGAAGCACTGACGGTTCTTCTGTCCGGCAGGGGCGAGATCGACAGCCACATGGCTTCGCCGCCGTTTTCCTATATCGAGGATGCGACGCCGGGCCTGCATCGCGTGTTCAACTCGGTCGACCTGCTTGGCAACGTCACGCTGGATATGACGTACACCAGCCGGCGCTTTTTCGAAGCCAATCCGAAGCTGTGCGCGGCATTCATTGCAGCGATGAACGAGGCCAATGCGCTGATCGCGAGCGACAAGCGGCGGGCCGCCGAAATTTACGTCGCCGTGTCGAAGCAGAAGTCTTCGCCAGACGAAGTCTTTCGCATCCTGAGCGATCCCAACTCGAAATTCTCGACGGTTCCCGACGGTACGATGCGCTATGCCGAATTCATGTCGCGCGTCGGCACGATCAAGGCGAAGCCCGCGACCTGGAGAGAGCTTTTCTTCCCGCCTATATACGCGCTGCCGGGCAGTTAGAGCGTCCCGGCTCGAGGCTCAATAGGGAATCGGCGCGTTCTTCGGCCACAGCAGCCACATCCGGCCTGACTGCTTCATGCGGCCGGCCTCACGCCCGGCGTCGTTGCCGAATCCCCAGAAGAAATCGGCGCGCAACACGCCCTTGATCGCGCCGCCGGTATCCTGTGCGAAGACCAGACGCTGCAGCGGCCGTTCCGAAAGCGGATACGTGGTCGCGAGAAATACCGGCGTGCCCAGCGGTACGATCGCCGGATCGACGGCAATCGTGCGCTGCGCGAGCAAAGGCACACCGAGCGTGCCGATCGGCCCGTCGATCGTCGCCGCCGGGTCCGGCGTGACTGCGCGAAAGAACACGTAGCTCGGATTCTCCGCGAGCAAGGCGGGCAGCTGTTGCGTATGGTCGCGGCCCCACTGCTTGATTCCCTGCATCGACGCCTGCGCCAACGGCAAGTCACCGCGCTCGACCAAGAGCCGGCCTATCGAACGGAACGGTTGCCCGTTCTGGTCGGCGTAACCCAGGCGCAACACGCCGCCCTCGGCAAGCTGCACCCGGCCCGAGCCCTGGATCTGCAGGAAGAAGGCCTCGACGGCATCATCGACCCAGACCAGCTCCTTGCCGTCGAGCACCGCGCGTCCCGCATCGATGTCGGCGCGCGGCCAGTAGGGCACGACACGCCTGCCCTCGAGCCGGCCCCGTACACGCTTGTCCTTGAGCTCGGGGAACAGCTCGCCCAGATCGACGACGAGCAGATCGTCGGGCACCGCGTAGAGCGGAAAGCGATAGCGTTCGCCGCGCTGCCGACTGCCCTGCAGCAACGGCTCGTAGTAGCCAGTCACGACACCGCTGTCACGTTCGTCGGCGGCGATCAGCTGGTATGGGGTAAAATGCGCTTCGAAAAACGCGCGGACCGCGATTTCGCTGCGGGTATCGACGCCTGCCGCGGCGTCGCAGCTGTCGCGCCAGATCGAAGCGTCGGGGGACCGCGCGAGAAGCACCGCGCAACCCGCGACGAACGCCGGCCAGGCGGCCAGCGCGTTGTCGTCGCGCCAACCGGGAAGCGCGGCGTACTCGGTAGCGCGCAATACGGTTTTGGCCGCTTCGGGCGGGACCGGCACCGCGGTCGGCGGCGCCCGCGGCGGCACAGGGGGCGGCAGCGTCACGCAACCGGCAATGGACGCGGCCAGCGCCGCGGTGAGCAGGCAACGGAGAGGCGACGCGATGGAGTGGCTGGTGCTCGAGGCCTTGGTTGCGCTGGCGCTTGCGGTGTTCATCGTCTGGTTTACGATGGGCGGCAAGCGCGAGGACTCGTCGCGCGGCGTGCCGGCATCCGCCGAACATGATGGCGCTGGCGAGTCCAAAGGCGGGAATTGACATGCAGTGCGACATCGCAGGCGCGCATGCCAGCGCACCTTGCGCGCCTGGACCAATCGAGGTGGCCGCCCACTTAATGCAGAACGCGCGGCACCGAAAGCGTGAACGAGGGGATCGGCGCGTCGAAATGCTGGCCGTCTTCGGCCACCATCTGATAAGTGCCGTGCATCGTGCCCACCGCGGTTTCCAGATGCGTTCCGCTGGTGTACTCGAAGCTTTCGCCCGGCTTAAGCAGTGGCTGCTGGCCGACGACGCCCAGACCTTTGACTTCCATCACCTTGCTATTGGCGTCGGTGATGACCCAGTGCCGGCTGATCAATTGCGCGGGAACCGTGCCGGTGTTGGTCACCGAGATCGTATAGGCGAACACATACTGGTTCTTCGACGGATCCGACTGGTCCTCGACGTAGGTCGCGCGCGGCTCGACGGTGATCTCGTATTTGCTGGACTCGCCCATCGGCGTGCTCTTCGGTCTTTCTCCCGAGCAATTATAGCGCCATGCGCGACGTCCTGATCGCACCGTCGATCCTCTCCGCCGATTTCGCTCGACTCGGCGAGGAAGTGAGCGCGGTGATCGCCGCCGGCGCGGACCTGATCCACTTCGACGTGATGGACAACCATTACGTTCCGAACCTGACGGTCGGTCCGCTGGTGTGCGCCGCGCTCAAACCTCATGTCAGCGTCCCGATCGACGTGCATCTGATGGTGCGGCCGGTCGACGCGCTGGTGCCCGCTTTCGCCGACGCGGGAGCAGCGATCATCAGCTTTCATCCCGAGGCAAGCGATCACGTCGATCGAACGATCAGCCTGATACACGAGCGCGGCTGCAAGGCCGGCCTGGTGCTCAATCCGGCGACGCCGCTTGACTGTCTCGATCACGTGCTCGAGGCGCTCGATCTGGTGCTGATCATGTCGGTCAATCCGGGCTTCGCCGGCCAGTCGTTCATTCCGGAAGCCCTGCACAAGCTCGCGCTGGCCCGGGTGCGGATCGACGCCGTCGCGGCGAAAAGCGGCCGCGCGATCCGTCTCGAGGTCGACGGCGGTGTCAAGATCGACAACATCGGAGCGATCGCGCGGGCGGGCGCGGACACTTTTGTCTCCGGATCGGCGATTTTCGGCAGCGCCGATTACGCGAAAACGATCGCCGCGATGCGCGCCGCGGCGAATGGCGCCGGCCGGGTCGCGGCGCGACGGCAGGGCGCATCCGCATGACGATCGCGACGACTCCGCGCATTCGCGTACGCGCGATCGCCTTCGATCTCGACGGCACGCTGCTCGACACGATCCACGATCTCGCCACGGCGATCAATCTGATGCTGGCGCGCCTGGACCAGCCGGCGCTGCCGAAAGAGACGATACGTACGATGGTCGGCAAAGGCATGGCGAATCTGGTTCGGCGCGCTCTGGCCGCCGCTCAAGGCGCGCCGCCGTCACCGGCCGACGAAGCGCGTGCGCTAGCGCTGTACGAAACCGACTACGAACGCGTCCTCGGCCGCGAGACCGTCGTCTTTCCCGGCGTACGCGAAGGTCTGGAAAGGCTCGCCAGCGCGGGCTTTGGCCTGGCCTGCGTGACCAACAAGAGCAGCCGCTTCGTGCGACCGCATCTGGCCCAGGCGGGATTGGGCGCGTACTTCAGCCTGGTCGTCGGCGGCGATACGCTGGAAGGGAAAAAGCCCGATCCGCTGCCGCTGCAGCATGCCGCCAGGCACTTTTGCGTCGCACCGGATCGCCTTCTGATGCTCGGCGATTCGGTCAACGATACGCAGGCCGCGCGCGCGGCGGGTTGCCCGGTTTTCTGCGTGCCTTACGGCTACAACGAGGGACGGCCCGTGCAAAGCCTCGATTGCGATGGTATAGTTTCCTCGCTGGATGAACTCCCGGAACGGTTACGGCTGGGTTGAACAATGAGCTTCGAGGTTCACAACTGCAAATGCGGCCGATGGTCATCGCCGCGCGGCAACGATAGGCGCTGGCGGCGACCCTCGTGATTCGCCCCGGCGTCGCGCTAGAGCGGCGCCCCGCAATGTCGTTGCAGTTGTAGGAACCGTTGGAGCATCATGACCGAAGCCGAATTCCGCGCGCTCGCGGCGCAGGGTTATAACCGCATTCCGCTCGTGCTCGAGTCGTTCGCCGACCTCGACACGCCGCTTTCGCTCTACCTCAAGCTCGCCAACCAGCGCTTCAGTTACCTGCTCGAATCGGTCGTCGGCGGCGAGCGCTTCGGGCGCTATTCGTTCATCGGCCTGCCGGCGAAGGTTCGCATCCGCGCTCGCGGGCGCGCGATCGAGGTCGAAGATCGCGGCGGCATCGTCGAGCGCCACCAGGGCGATCCGCTGGCGTTCGTCGGCGAATTCCTGCGCCGCTATCGGGCCGCGCCGCGGCCGGGGCTGCCGCGCTTCTGCGGCGGCCTCGCCGGCTATTTCGGCTATGACACCGTCCGCCACATCGAGCCCCGGCTCGCCGATTCGGCTCCTGCCGTCTCCGCACCGCTCGCCGACGTGCCCGACATCCTGTTGCTGCTGACCGAGGAGCTCGCGGTCGTCGACAATCTGTCGGGCAAGATCTCGCTGATCGTCTATGCCGATCCGGCCGAGCCGAATGCCTACTGGGAAGCGCGCGATCGCCTGCAGGCGCTGCGGCGGAAGCTGCGCGAGCCGGTGTCGATCCCGTACCAGACGGCGACCGAGGTAAGCGCCGCCCGCAGCGAATTCGGCGCCGACGCCTACCAGGCGGCGGTCGCCCGCTCGCGCGAATACATCGTCGCGGGTGACGTGATGCAGGTTGTGATATCGCAGCGCATGCAGCGGCCGTTTGCCGCACCGCCGCTTTCGCTGTACCGCGCGCTCCGCTCGCTCAACCCATCGCCCTACATGTTTTATTACGACTTCGGCGACTTCCACGTCGTCGGTGCCTCACCCGAGATCCTGGTCCGAAAGGAGGGCGCCAGCATCACGCTGCGGCCGATCGCCGGGACGCGGCCGCGGGGCGCGACGCGCGAAGCCGATGAGGTACTGGCGACCGAGTTGCTCGCCGATCCGAAGGAGATCGCCGAGCACGTGATGCTGCTCGATCTGGGGCGCAACGACGTCGGCCGCGTTGCGCAGACCGGCAGCGTACGGGTCACCGACCGCATGGTGATCGAACGCTATTCGCACGTGATGCACATCGTGTCGAACGTCGAGGGTACGTTAAAGCCCGGGCTGACCAGCATCGATGTCCTGCGAGCGACGTTTCCGGCCGGCACGGTCAGCGGCGCGCCGAAAGTGCGCGCGATGGAAATCATCGACGAGCTGGAGCCGACGCGCCGCGGCATCTATTCGGGCGCAGTCGGATACATCAGCTTTCAGGACGACATGGACACCGCGATCGCGCTGCGCACGGCGGTGATCAAGGACGGAATGCTCTACGCGCAAGCCGGCG
>JBDTXW010000109.1:0-9052 GCA_040005975.1 Betaproteobacteria bacterium
TCGGGCTGACGATCGCCGTGCACAACGGCAAGCAGCACATTCCGGTGTACGTGTCGGAGAACATGGTCGGTCACAAGCTCGGCGAGTTCGCGTTGACCCGTACTTTCAAGGGGCACTCGTCCGACAAGAAGGTCGTGGCGCCGACGTCGCCGCCGAAGAAGTAAGGAGCAAGACATGGAAACCACAGCGATCCTGCGCGGCGTGCGCCTCTCGGCACAGAAGGGACGGCTGGTCGCCGACCAGATCCGGGGGCTCCCGGTCGATCGCGCGCTCGACGTGCTGGCCTTCAGCCCGAAGAAAGGCGCGAAGATCATCAAGAAGGTGCTCGAGTCGGCGATTGCCAATGCCGAGCACAATGACGGCGCCGATGTCGACGAGCTCAAGGTCAAGACGATCTATCTCGACAAGGCGACCAATCTGCGCCGCTTCACCGCGCGCGCGAAGGGCCGCGGCAACGTCATCCTGAAACAGACCTGCCACATTCACGTCACCGTCGGTGACGGCAAACAAGGATAGCTCATGGGACAGAAGATCAATCCGACCGGCTTCCGCCTTGCCGTCAACCGCGACTGGGCGTCGAAGTGGTATGCGAACAGCAAGCATTTCCCGACGATCCTGAACGAGGACATCAAGGTCCGCGCCTACCTTAAGAAGAAGCTCGCGCACGCCTCGGTGGGCAAGATCACGATCGAACGTCCGGCCAAGAACGCGCGGATCACGATTCACAGCGCGCGCCCCGGCGTCGTCATCGGCAAGAAGGGCGAGGACATCGAGACGCTGCGGGCCGAATTACGCAAGATGATGGGCACCGAGGTGGGCCTCAACATCGAGGAGATCCGCAAGCCCGAGATCGATGCGCAGCTGGTCGCCGACTCGATTGCACAGCAGCTCGAAAAGCGGATCATGTTCCGGCGCGCGATGAAGCGCGCGATGCAGAACGCGATGCGGCTGGGCGCGCAAGGCATCAAGATCATGAGTGCGGGAAGGCTCAACGGCATCGAGATCGCCCGGACCGAGTGGTATCGCGAAGGCCGCGTGCCACTGCATACGCTGCGCGCCGACATCGACTACGGTTTCGCCGAAGCCAAGACGACCTATGGCGTGATCGGCATCAAGGTCTGGGTATTCAAGGGTGAGGTCATGCCGCGCAACGGCGAGCCGCAGGCGGCGCCGGCACCGGCGCCGGAAGCGCCGAAGCGCGTGCGCAAGAGTGCAGGAGTGAAGAATGCTGCAGCCAGCTAGAAGGAAGTACCGCAAGGAGCAGAAAGGCCGCAACAAGGGCGTTGCGACCGTCGGCGCCAAGGTGAGCTTCGGCGAGTTCGGCCTGAAGGCGACCGGGCGCGGGCGGCTTACCGCCCGCCAGATCGAAGCGGCACGCCGCGCGATGACACGCCACATCAAGCGTGGCGGCAGAATCTGGATCCGCATTTTCCCCGACAAGCCCGTGTCGCAGAAGCCGGCCGAAGTTCGCATGGGCAACGGCAAGGGCAACCCGGAGTACTACGTCGCCGAAATCCAGCCGGGCAAGGTGCTCTACGAAATGGACGGCGTCGACGAGGCGCTCGCCCGCGAGGCGTTCGCGCTCGCCGCGGCGAAGCTGCCGATCAGGACGGTGTTCGTGCACCGCCTGCTGGGTGGCTAAAGAGGACACGATGAAAACTTCCGAACGCAGGAAAGACTTGCACGCGAAGTCGCCCGACGAGCTCAATACCGAATTGCACGCGCTGCTGCGCGAGCAATTCGGGCTGCGCATGCAGAAGGCGACTCAGCAGCTCACCAACACCTCGAAGCTGACCGACGTCCGGCGCAATATCGCCAGGGTGCGGACGCTGCTCAACCAGAAGGCAGGACCGGCATGAATACGCAAGCCAATACGCAGGAAGCCGAGGCCGCCCCGGCGCCGCAGTCCGTTGCGGTCAAGGGCAGCCTGATCCAGACGCAGATCGGGCGCGTCGTCAGCGACAAGATGGACAAGACCGTCACCGTGCTGGTCGAGCGCCGCGTCAAGCATCCGTTGTACGGCAAGGTCGTCACGCGCTCGCGCAAGTATCACGCCCACGATGAGAGCAATGATTACAAGGAGGGCGATCTGGTCGAGATCGAGGCCTGCCGCAAGCTCGCCAAGACCAAGGCCTGGCGCGTCAAGCGCTTGATCGAGAAGGCGAAGATAATCTAAGCCTTTGATTGCACGTCAGGACTTGCGCAGAAGCACAAATCCTGCCATAATTTTTCGTTTCACCGGCCGCCAGCTGGGTGAAAGTCAAGCAAGGCCAATCCAGGCACTCGTTGCCAGGCAGTTGTGACGCAAGCAAGCGCAACTGAACGCAACGGAGCGCGGCGGCGGTTCTACCCTGACGGGTTCCAAAACTGGCCGCCGCCAGCTCGTGCAGCAGCGGATCAAGTTGGAGATTGTTGCAATGATTCAGATGCAGTCAATGCTCGATGTCGCCGACAACACCGGCGCGCGGCGCGTCATGTGCATCAAGGTGCTCGGCGGCTCGAAGCGCCGCTATGCGCATATCGGCGACGTGATCAAGGTCACCGTCAAGGACGCTGCGCCGCGCGGACGGGTGAAAAAGGGCGAGATCTACAACGCAGTCGTCGTGCGCACGCGGCAGGGTGTGCGTCGCGACGATGGCGCGAAGATCAAGTTCGACAGCAATGCCGCGGTGCTGTTGACCCCGAAGCTCGAGCCGATCGGCACCCGCATTTTCGGGCCGGTCACGCGTGAGCTTCGCACCGAGCGCTTCATGAAAATAGTCTCGCTGGCGCCCGAGGTGCTTTGACCATGCGCAAGATCAAGAAAGGCGACAACGTCGTCGTCATCGCCGGCCGCGACAAGGGCAAGCGTGGCAGCGTCACGCAGATCGTCGATGCGGATCACGTCGTGGTCGCCGGCATCAATCAGGTGAAGAAGCACGCGCGGCCGAACCCGATGAAGAACCAGCCGGGCGGCATCATCACCAAGGAAACACCGATCCACGTCTCGAACGTGGCGGTCTACAACCCGGTGACGCAGAAGGCGGACCGGATCGGATTCCGCACGCTGAACGACGGCCGCAAGGTCCGCTTCTACAAGTCCAACGGTGAAGTGCTCGGAGCATGACGATGGCGCGCCTGAAGGAAATCTACAAAAAGGAAGTCGTGCCGGCGCTGACCGCGCAGTTCGGCTACAAGTCGGCGATGCAGGTCCCGCGCATCTCCAAGATCGTCCTGAACATGGGCGTCGGTGAGGCGATTGCGGACAAGAAGATCCTCGACAACGCCGTCGGCGACCTGCAGAAGATCTCGGGTCAGAAGCCGGTCGTCACCAAGGCAAAGAAGTCGATCGCCGTTTGGAAGATCCGCACCGGCTACCCGATCGGCTGCATGGTGACGTTGCGCCAGCAAAGGATGTACGAGTTCCTCGATCGCCTGGTGTCGATAGCGCTGCCGCGCGTGCGCGACTTCCGCGGCGTATCCAGTCGTTCGTTCGACGGCCGCGGCAATTTCAACATGGGCGTCAAGGAACAGATCATCTTCCCCGAGATCGAGTACGACAAGATCGACGCGCTGCGTGGCATGAATATCACGATCGCGACGACGGCAAAGACCGATGCCGAGGCGAAAGCGCTGCTCGCCGCGTTCAAATTTCCGTTTAAGAACTGAGACTGAGGACGCCATGGCGAAAACGGCTGTCATCAACCGCGATCTGAAGCGCCGCAAAATGGTCAAGAAGTACGCCAAGAAGCGTGCAGACCTGATCGCCGTCATCAACAACTTCAAGCTGTCCGAGGAAGTCCGCCTGGATGCGCGGCACAAGCTGCAGCAGCTGCCGCGCGATGCCAGCCCGACCCGGTTGCGCAACCGCTGCCGGCTGACCGGCCGCCCGCGCGGCGTGTACAGCAAGTTCGGCCTCGGCCGCAACAAATTGCGCGAGATCGCGATGCGGGGAGAGATCCCCGGCGTGGTCAAGGCCAGCTGGTAGGGATAACTCATGAGCATGACTGATCCGATTGCCGACATGCTGACGCGTATCCGCAACGCGCAGCTCGCGGAAAAAGCCACCGTGCAGATGCCGGTGTCGAAGGTGAAGCTGGCGATTGCCAAGGTGCTGAAGGATGAAGGCTACGTCGAAGGCTTTGGCGTCGTCGGCGACGAAGCGAAGCCACAGCTCGAGATTTCGCTCAAGTACTACGCCGGTCGGCCGGTGATCGAGAAGATCGAGCGCGTGTCGAAGCCGGGCCTGCGGATCTACAAGAGCAAGGACGACATCCCGCGCGTGATGAACGGGCTGGGAATCGCCATCGTGTCCACGTCGCACGGCGTGATGACCGATCGCAAGGCGCGCGCCACCGGAGTCGGTGGCGAAGTGCTTTGCATCGTTGCCTGACGGAGAGCAAAGCGATGTCCCGAATCGGCAACAATCCGATCAAGCTGCCGGCGAAAGTCGAGGTGACGATCGCCGGCGATGAAATTTCGGTCAAGGGACCGCGCGGCTCGCTGTCGCGGCGCTTCGGCCCGACCGTCACCATCGAGCAGGCGGGCGACACGCTGACCTTCAAGGCGGTAAACGCCGAGGCGAGCGCGATGCACGGCACGATGCGCGCCCTGGTCGCCAACATGGTCAAGGGCGTCACCGATGGCTACCAGAAGCGGCTGACCCTGGTCGGCGTCGGGTACCGGGCGCAGGTCGCCGGCGACAAGCTCAATCTGTCGCTGGGCTTTTCGCATCCGGTCGTTCACCAGATGCCGCAGGGCGTCAAGGCCGAGGCGCCGGTGCAGACCGAAATCATCATCCGCGGCGTCGACAAGCAGCAGGTCGGGCAAGTCGCCGCGGAAATTCGCGCCTACCGCCCACCGGAGCCGTACAAGGGCAAGGGCGTGCGCTACGCCGATGAGCGCGTCGTGATCAAGGAAACCAAGAAGAAATAAGCGGCTTGCCGCCCAAGACTGGAGATCGGGTTAATGAACAAGACAGAAGCTCGTGTCCGCCGCGCCCGCAAAACCCGGGCGCGCATCGCCGAGCAGCGTGCAAGCCGGCTGGTCGTCAGCCGGTCCAACGGCCATATCTACGCGCAGATCATCGCGCCGGAAGGCGACAAGGTGCTGACCAGCGCCTCGACACTCGAGGGTGAGATGCGCGAGGGCGCGAAGAATGGCGGCAACCGCGCTGCCGCAGCGCTGATCGGCAAGCGTATCGCCGAAAAGGCGAAAGCGCTGGGAATCGAGAAGGTCGCCTTCGACCGCTCCGGTTACAAGTATCACGGCCGCGTCAAGGCGCTGGCCGAAGCCGCCCGCGAGGGCGGCCTGAAGTTCTAGCGCCATACAAAGGACGGGACCGAACATGGCAAAGCCGATGGGCAGGCAGCAGGGCCGGCAGCAGCAGGATGATCGCGGCGACGGCCTGCGCGAAAAGATGATCAGCATCAACCGCGTCACCAAGGTGGTGAAGGGCGGCAGAATCCTGGCGTTCGCCGCACTGACGGTGGTCGGCGACGGCGACGGACGGGTCGGCATGGGCAAGGGGAAGGCGAAGGAAGTGCCGGTCGCGGTGCAGAAGGCGATGGAGGAAGCGCGGCGCCGGATGATCAAGGTGCGCCTGAAGAGCGGCTCGCTGCACCACGCGGTAATCGGTCGTCACGGCGCGACCAAGGTGTTCATGCAGCCCGCGTCCGAAGGCACCGGCGTCATCGCCGGCGGTCCGATGCGGGCGGTGTTCGACGTCGTCGGCGTGACCAACATCCTGGCCAAATGCCACGGCTCGACCAACCCGTACAACGTCGTGCGGGCGACGCTCAACGCGCTCGAGAATTGCAGTTCGCCGGCGGACATCGCGGCCAAGCGCGGCCTGACGGTCGAGCAGCTGACGGAGGCCTAGCGAATGGCGGCGGAAAAGAAAGTTGCGGCTGCGAAGAGGCTGCGCGTGACGCTGGTGCGCGGACTGATGGGCAAGAAGCCCGATCACCGCGCGACGGCCGCGGGCCTCGGGCTCAAATGGCGCAGCCACACGGTTGAAGTCGCCGACACGCCCGAGATTCGCGGCATGATCGGCAAGATCGGCTACATGCTGGCCGTGACGGAGGCCAAGGCTTGAGTTGTTTTTGCGGACAACGGACCCACCTAGGCTTGTTCGGCGGGATAGCGGGTCAATGAAGCGATTGAGGACCAGACGATGCGGATGAACACGATCAAGCCGGCGGCCGGCAGCACGCACGCGAAGCGCCGTGTCGGCCGCGGCATCGGGTCCGGCCTCGGCAAGACCGCGGGACGCGGCCACAAGGGCCAGAGCTCGCGCAGCGGCGGCTTCCACAAGGTCGGCTTCGAAGGCGGCCAGATGCCGCTGCAGCGCCGCCTGCCCAAGCGCGGCTTTGTTTCGCGCATGCGCGACGACACGGCGGAAGTGCGCCTGTCGGACCTGGCCAGGCTGCCGGTGACCGAAATCGACCTGCTTGTGCTGAAGGCGGCGGGCGTGGTGCCGGCGCTGGCGAAGACGGCCAAGGTGATCAAGACCGGCACGCTCGACAAGGCAGTCAAGCTGTCGGGCTTGCAGGCGACCAAGGGCGCGCGCGCGGTGATCGAAGCCGCGGGCGGCAGTCTGAGCGAACTGAGCGAATAGGCAGAACGAATTGGCCACGACCAACCCGGCGCAAAAAAGCGGCAGCCGCTACGCAGACCTGAGAAAGCGCGTGATCTTCCTGATTGGCGCGCTGATCGTCTATCGGATCGGCACGCATATCCCCGTGCCGGGGATCAACGCGTCCGTTCTCGACGAGCTGTTCCGCTCGCAGGAGGGCGGCATCCTCGGCCTGTTCAACGTGTTCTCGGGCGGCGCGCTGCAGCGCTTCTCGATTTTCGCGCTCGGCATCATGCCCTACATTTCGGCGTCGATCATCATGCAGCTGTGCACGGTGGTCGTGCCGACGCTCGAGGCGCTGAAGAAGGAGGGCGAGGCGGGCAGGCGGAAGATCACGCAGTACACGCGCTACGCGACGCTGGGGCTCGCCTTTTTCCAGGGCCTGGGCATTTCGATCGCGCTCGAAGCGCAGGCGGGGCTGGTCATCGAGCCGGGCCTGGCGTTCCGCTTTCTGTCGGCGACGACGCTGGTTACCGGCACGATGTTCCTGATGTGGTTGGGTGAGCAGATCACCGAGCGGGGTCTGGGCAACGGCATTTCGCTCATCATATTCGCCGGAATCGCGGCGGGCCTGCCGCGGGCGATTGGACAGACGCTCGAACAGGTCAACACCGGCGCGTATTCGGTACTGCTGGTCCTCGGCATCGCCGTCCTGGTGATCGCCGTCACGGCCTTTGTCGTGTTCGTCGAAAAGGCGTTGCGCAAGATCCAGGTCAACTACGCCAAGCGGCAGGTCGGCAACAAGGTGTATGCGGGCCAGCAGTCGTTCCTTCCGCTGAAGCTCAACATGGCGGGCGTGATTCCGCCGATTTTTGCCTCGTCGATCATCCTGTTTCCGGCGACCTTGGGGCAGTGGTTCGGGTCGAGCGAGAATACGATCTGGCTGCGCGACCTGGCGTCGACCTTGGCGCCCGGCCAGCCCGTGCACGAGATCCTGTACGCGGCGGCGATCATATTCTTCTGCTTCTTCTATACGGCGCTGCAGTACAACCCCAGGGAGACCGCTGACAACCTGAAGAAGAGCGGGGCGTTCATCCCGGGGTACCGGCCCGGCGAGCAGACGTCGAGGTACATCGAGAAGATCACGCTGCGGCTGACGCTGATCGGCTCGCTCTATCTGGTCGTCGTCTGCTTCATCCCGAACTTCCTGATCGCGTGGAAAAACGTGCCGTTCTATTTCGGTGGCACGTCGCTGCTGATCATCGTGGTCGTGACGATGGACTTCATGACCCAGGCCCATGCCTACATGATGTCGCAGCAATACGAAAGCCTGCTCAAGAAAGCGAACTTCAAGGGCGGATTGCCCACTCGCTGATGTCAAAGGAAGAAACGATACAGATGCAGGGAGAAATCCTGGAAACGTTGCCCAATGCGACGTTCCGGGTGAAGCTGGAAAACGGTCATGTGGTGCTGGGACATATCTCCGGCAAGATGCGGATGCACTACATAAAGATCCTGCCAGGCGACAAGGTTACGGTGGACCTGACTCCGTACGATCTGTCCCGGGCCCGGATCATATTCCGCGCCAAGTGATTCAGGTGTCGGAAGGCGGGGCTCAGAGGCAGCGGCGATTTCAGTGGTGCGCGGATGACGCGCGACGATTGGCGGAGAAACAATGAAAGTACTGGCATCGGTAAAGAAGATCTGCCGCAACTGCAAGATTATCCGGCGCAACGGGGTCGTGCGGGTGATCTGCACGGACCCGCGTCACAAGCAGCGTCAAGGTTAACGGATCAGAACGATAGGGTAGGCATATGGCCCGCATTGCAGGCGTCAACATTCCGAATCACCAGCACGCCGATGTCGCGCTGACGGCGATCTATGGCATCGGCCGGGCTCGCGCCCGGGCGATCTGCGTCGCCGCGGGCGTCGACAGCACGAAGAAGGTGAAGGACCTGTCGGACGCGCAAATGGACAAGCTGCGCGAGCTCGTCGGCCGCTATACGGTCGAGGGCGACCTGCGCCGCGAAGTGACGATGAGCATCAAGCGGCTGATGGATCTGGGTTGCTACCGCGGCGTGCGGCACCGCAAGGGCCTGCCGGTACGCGGCCAGCGCACGCGCACCAATGCGCGCACGCGCAAGGGCCCGCGCAAGGCGCGGCAGTCGTCGATGACGAAGGGGACCGGCAAGCCCGCAGGCAAGCCCGCACCCAAATAAGCCCGGTAACCGTATTCCGGGACCGAACAAGGAACAAGGAAAGAGCGAATGGCACAGGCACCAACCAAGACCGGCACCACGCGAGCGCGCAAGAAGGTGAAGAAAAGCGTGTCCGAAGGGATAGCGCACATCCACGCGTCGTTCAACAACACGATCATCACGATCACCGACCGGCAGGGCAATGCCCTGTCGTGGGCGACGTCGGGCGGGGCCGGCTTCAAAGGCTCGCGCAAATCGACGCCGTTCGCGGCGCAGGTTGCCGCCGAGTCGGCGGGCA
>JBDTXW010000110.1:0-9050 GCA_040005975.1 Betaproteobacteria bacterium
TCCATCGTCGGAAGGGCAGCGGCGACCTTTGGGTGCCGTGTGTTTCGTCATGAAGCAGTGAACAAATAAAGGAGCAAGTCATGAGTCTTGGCACAATTCTGCTGATCGTCCTGATCCTGATTCTCGTCGGTGTGCTGCCGACCTGGCCGCATGCCCGCAGCTGGGGTTACGGCCCGAGCGGGATCGTCGGCGTAATACTGGTGATAGTTATCGTCCTGTTCCTGTTGGGACGCTTGTAATAGGCGAGCGGGCGGCGAGGCTGCCCGCTCTAACGCCATCTCGCGAAATCGCCATCCGCCTGTGCACGATGAACTCTGTCGCCCTTGCAGCCTCCATCGGCAAAGCTGACGCCGCAGCTGTCATCGAGCAAGCCTCCGCCGTCGGACCCAGGTAGGGGACGATGTGCAGCAACCCCGCAGCAGCCCCCCAGGGCAGCGTTGTCGGCGCATCGCCCATACGAATGCGGCAGCGGTCTTTATTTCGCTGTTGTTCTGGGGATGGCTCTGGGGTATATGGGGAATGCTGCTCAATATTCCCATCATCGTTATCGTCAAGGTCGTGTCGCAGCATGTGGAGCAGCTGCATCCGATGGCCGAAATGCTTGGCGATTGACCCTTCCGACCTTGGATCGTCGCAATCGCCGGCTCGTGAACGGGCGCGCTGGTTGAGCTGGCTCGCACACACCACCTCGCACCAAGCGCGACGCAACCGCGGCGATGCGGCGCTAGCAGCATAAAACGGGATCCGGCATTGGTAACGAGCAGTACGTCGATTTTCGGCCATTTGACTCAGTTCAGGGCTCGTTTACGCACCGGCGGTCTATCGCATAGGCCGCTCGTCGAAGAGTTGCCGCTCCGATCGGAATTGTTCAGCGCCGAGCAGATGGAACGGCATGGCAAGACCCTCGCGGCTGCGCATCGGGTCATGCCGGGCCGGTCGCGCGACCGGCTCCTCCCGCGGTTGGCATCGAACGAAGGCGTGCTGGTCGACGTCTGCGAACGCCTGGCCGCGGCGATATCCGCAAACCTTCGGATCACGCCAGCGGGCGAGTGGCTGCTCGACAATTTTCACCTGATCGAGGAGCAGATCGGCACGGCCAAGAGGCACTTGCCGCGTGGCTACAGCCGGGAGCTGCCACGCCTGGCCGGCGGCCCGTCCGCCGGGCTTCCGCGCGTATACGACATAGCGCTCGAAGCTATATCGCACGGTGATGGCCGGGTCGACGCCGACGGCTTGAGACGTTTCGTGGCGGCCTACCAGTCGGTGACCGCGCTGAAGCTCGGCGAACTGTGGGCGATTCCGATCATGTTGCGGCTCGCATTGATCGAGAACCTGCGTCGCGTTGCCGTCCGGATTGAGACTGGCAGGGCCGAGCGCGATCTGGCCAACAGCTGGGCCGACCGGATGATGGAGACGGCCGAGCGCGACCCGAAAAGTCTCATCCTGGTCATCGCCGACATGGCGCGGTCATCGCCTCCGATGGCAAGTGCGTTCGTGGCGGAGCTTGCACGACGGCTGCAAGGCCAGACTGCGGCGCTGGCGCTTGCGCTGACATGGATTGAACAGCGGCTCGGGGAATCGCACCTGACGATCGAACACCTGGTGCAAATGGCGAACCAGCAGCAGGCCTCAGATCAGGTTTCGATCAGCAACAGCATCAGCAGTCTTCGCTTCCTGAGCGCGATCGATTGGCGCGATTTCGTTGAAGCCATCAGCGTCGTCGAAAGAATACTGCGCCAGGATCCGCCGGGCATTTATCCCTCGATGGCATTCGAAACCCGCGACCGTTATCGCCACGCGACCGAGCGCATCGCGAAGCAGGGTCGCCTGGCGGAATCCGAGGTGGCCGCGAAGGCGGTCGAGCTGGCCCTTGCCAACGTCGTGCATAAAGGCGTCGACGACCGGTCGGCACATGTCGGTTTCTATCTGATCGACAAGGGCCTTTCCGAGCTCGAGCGCGCCGCGGCGGTCCACATCGCCATCCCCACCGCGCTGAAGCGTATCGGAACACGGTTTTCCCTGTCCTTATTCCTCGGTGCAATCGCGGTGATCACGGGCAGCTTCACCGCGGGTCTCGCCGCTAACGCCAGCGCCGGCGGAGCGAGCGGCGCTACCCTGACGCTAATCATCGTGCTATCGCTGCTGGTCACCAGCCAGTTTGCGGTGACGATCGTGAACTGGCTTGCCACGTTGCTGGTGACGCCGCACTCGCTGCCCAGAATGGATTTTTCCTCGGGCATTGCGGCGGGAGCGCGAACGCTCGTGGTCGTTCCAACGATCCTCACCAGCACTCGCGACGTCGAGGCGCTGGTCGAGGCGCTGGAAGTGCGGTTCCTGGCCAACCGCGATACGCATCTGCACTTCGGCTTGCTGACCGATTTTCCCGACGCGGCGACGGAGTCGCTTCCCGCGGATGAGCATTTGCTTGGACTGGCCGCAGAACGGATAAGCCAGCTGAACAGCAAATACGCAAGTGACGACCCTCCGGCAGAAACCGAAGACCGCAGTCTCGACGACGGTGCGTCGGCGGCTGCTGGGCTGGATGGCGAGCGCGCCGGCCAATCCTCGAAAGGCAGTCTGTTTTATCTGTTTCACCGCCCTCGACGCTGGAATGCCGCAGCGCGGATCTGGATGGGTCACGAACGCAAGCGCGGCAAGCTTGGCGATTTGAACTCGCTGCTGCGCGGCGGCCACCGGGACGGGTTTTCGTTCATCGTCGGGGCAACGGCGATTCTCTCGCAAGTACGTTACGTCATCACGCTGGATACGGACACGCAACTGCCGCGTGACGCGGCGCGCCAGTTTGTGGGCGCCATGGCGCATCCGTTGAATGCAGCCAGGTTCGATGAATGTGGGAAGGACACGAGCAGGGAGGTGGTGACATCGGGTCACGGCATCCTCCAGCCGCGCGTGTCCATCAGCCTGCCCGGCACCAACCGGTCGCGCTACGCCCGGCTGTACGGCGGGGAGCCGGGCATCGACCAGTACACGCGCACGGTTTCCGATGTGTATCAGGACGTTTTCGACGAGGGCTCGTTCATCGGCAAGGGTATTTACGACGTCGACGCGTTCGAGCGTGCACTCAAGGGACGCTTTCCCGAAAACCGCATCCTGAGCCATGATCTTCTGGAGGGATGCTATGCCCGCGCCGGACTGCTCAGCGACGCTGAACTGTATGAAGAGTTTCCCACGCGCTATAGCGCCGACGTGGCCCGACGGCGTCGCTGGATCCGCGGTGACTGGCAGCTTGTCGGATGGCTGCGCAGGCGCGTGAGGGGACTGGAAGGCCGCCGCGAGCGCAATCCACTCTCGATGCTGTCGCAGTGGAAGGTGTTCGACAACCTGCGCCGCAGCCTTGTACCCGCCGCCATCGTATTGCTGCTGCTGCTCGGATGGAGCCTGTTCGCTGCCGCGTGGTTCTGGACCGTTGTCGTCGTTGCCATCCTCCTCGCGCCCAGCGCGATTGCCACGCTCTCCGATGTCGTCGACAGGCCCGCCGAGGTGCCCTTCCGACAACATCTGGCTGCGGTCGAGCACGCCGCGCGGCGACATGTCGTGCAGGCGCTGATCGCCCTCGCCTTCTTGCCCTATGAAGCCTTCTTCAGCCTCGATGCGATCGTACGCACCATCTGGCGCATGCTGATCACCCGGCGGCGCTTGCTGGAATGGAGTGCATCGAGCGAAGAGGATCGCGCGCTGGAGGGTCTCGATCGCACCGACCTGTCGGCCAGCTATCGCTCGATGGCGATCGCCCCGGCAATCGCCGCCGTTGCGTGGACGGCCCTGTCGTTCACGAATCCCTCGGGATTGGCCGTTGCCGGGCCGATCCTCCTGGCTTGGGCAGCAGCCCCCGCGATTGCCTGGTGGATCAGTCGTCCTCTCCCGCGCCGGAGTGCCAGGCTCACCGTTGGCCAAAAGCATTTCCTGCGCAGGCTGGCGCGAAGGACATGGTTGTATTTCGAGACCTACGTCGGCCCGGACGACAACTTTCTGCCGCCGGACAACGTGCAGGAACATCCGGCCGTCAAGGTCGCGCACCGCACCTCGCCCACCAACATGGGGCTGGCCCTGCTTGCCAATCTGACCGCGCATGACTTTGGCTATCTGGTGACCGGGCAGCTGGTCGAGCGCACTACGAATGCACTGCGCAGCATGGAAATGCTGGAGCGCTACCGCGGACACTTCTATAACTGGTACGACACCCAATCGCGATTGCCTCTCGTTCCGCTCTATGTCTCGACCGTGGACAGCGGCAACCTCGCGGCCCATCTGCTGACCTTGCGACCTGGCCTTACGGCGCTTTGCGAGGCGCCCATTCTCAATCGACGGTGGCTCGAAGGTATCGGCGACACGTTTGCCGTTTTGGTCGATGTGCTCGGTGAACCGTCGAGAGCGACGGCCGCGCCATTCGAAAAAGCGCTTGCACTGGCGGTCGCCGCCAAGCCAGCCACGCTCGTCGACGCGTGGGTCCAGGTTGGGCGACTGGCCACGTGCGCCGCCGAAATGGCCGCCCATTTGACCGCCGATGAGACTGAGGACGCTGAAAGCGAGGTCGGAAACTGGGGTCGCGCGCTCGACAGGCAATGCGCGGAATTGCGCAACGAGCTCTCTGTACTGGCGCCGTGGCTGGAACTCAAGACCGTACCGGGAGCGGTTCACCGCCTGCCGGGCGCCGACGGTATTCCGACGCTGCGCGAACTTGGCACGCTCGACGTGGCATGGTCGCCCATTATCGAGCACGCGCGAGTCGGCGACGCGACACCGGAAAGCCGAAACGCGCTCGATATCCTGCATGGTCTCATAGCGCAAGGTGCGCAACGCGCGACGGCGAGAATGGCCGCGATCGGCGAACTGGCGTTGCAGGCCGCCACACTCGCGGAAATGGACTACGACTTCCTGTACGACAAGGTGCGTCGACAGTTGACGATCGGATTCAGCGTCGCGCGGCTCCGTAGCGATGAGAGCTATTACGATCTGCTGGCATCGGAAGCACGATTGGGCAATTTCGTGGCTATCGCTTTAGGGGAACTGCCGCAGGAAAGCTGGTTCGCACTCGGGCGCCTGCTGACCTCCACCGGCGGAGATCCCGTGCTGCTGGCATGGAGCGGCTCGATGTTCGAGTACCTGATGCCGCTGCTGGTGATGCCGACTTATGAGAATACCTTGCTCGATCAGACTTATGTGGCCGCGGTGGAGCGACAGATCGAGTATGGAAAGCAACGTGGCGTGCCGTGGGGAATGTCGGAGTCCGGCTACAACACCGTCGATGTCCATCTCAACTACCAGTATCGCGCCTTCGGCGTTCCGGGTCTGGGTTTGAAGCGTGGCCTGGCCGAAGATCTGGTCGTCGCGCCCTACGCCTCCGCCCTCGCGCTGATGGTTGCTCCCGAGGCCGCATGCCTGAACTTGCAACGCCTGGCCGCGGCCGGATTGGCCGGCAGGTTGGGACTGTTCGAGGCGATCGACTACACGCCGTCGCGTCAGCGTCGCGGCGAATCGAGCACCGTAGTCCGGTCGTTCATGGCGCACCACCAGGGCATGAGCCTGCTTTCCTGCGCCTATGTGCTTCTGGCGCGGCCGATGCAAAAGCGCTTCGAGTCGGATCCGCTGTTTCAAGCGACATTGCTCCTTCTACAGGAGCGTATTCCGCGAGCAACACTTTTCCATTCGCATGCCACGGACCTTTCCGACCTCCGCGCGGGCGGAAGCGGCCCCGAGTTGCCGGTACGCGTGATCTCCAGCCCGGACACGACGATTCCGGAAGTACAGTTGTTGTCCAACGGCCGCTACCACGTGATGGTCACGAATGCAGGAGGCGGAAGCAGCCGCTGGAAAGACCTCGCCGTGACCCGCTGGCGCGAAGACGGCACCTGCGACAACTGGGGCACGTTCTGCTATGTCCGCGACGAAGCGAGCGGAGAGTTCTGGTCGACCGCCTACCAGCCCACACTCACGCAAGGTGAGCATTATGAGGCGATTTTTTCGGAGGGCCGGGCGGAGTTCCGGCGCAGGGACTTCGATTTCGAGACGCATACGGAGATCGTCGTCTCGCCCGAGGATGATATCGAAGTGCGCAGGGTCCACATCAGGAATCGGTCCCGGGCTACCCGAACGATCGACGTAACGAGTTATGCCGAAGTGGTTCTCGCGCCAGCGGCCGCCGATGCGCTGCATCCGGCCTTCAGCAATCTGTTCGTGCAGACCGAGATCCTGCAGCGGCGGCACGCCATTTTATGCACCCGCCGTCCACGCTCCCGGGAAGAGCAGGTGCCCTGGATGTTCCATCTGATGACCGTGCATGGCGTGGCCGGCGCTGAGATCTCGTTCGAGACGGACCGCATGCGTTTCATCGGGAGGGGTGGTTCGATTGGAGCGCCGCTGGCGATGACCCATCCGGGCATGCTGTCGGACACTGCCGGCTCCGTCCTGGACCCGATAGCGTCGATCCGCCGTCGCATCAGCATTGGCGCCGGTGCGACAGCGATAATCGACATGGTTTCCGGCGCCAGCGAGACGCGCGACGCCGCACTGCGTTTGGTCGACAAATACCAGGATCGCCGCCTCGTGGATCGCGTATTCGAACTGACGTGGACGCACAGCCAGGTGGTTCTGCAGCAGCTCAACGCCACCGAGGCCGACTCGCAGCTCTACGGCCGCCTTGCCAGTTCCGTGATCTATGCCAATGCATCGATGCGTGCAGCCGCGGGAGTTCTGGTCCGGAACCGCAGAGGCCAATCCGCGCTGTGGGGTTACGCCATCTCCGGCGACATGCCGATCGTGCTGCTGCAGATTTCCGCGGCCAGCAACATCGAACTCGTGCGACAACTGGTGCAGGCGCACGCTTACTGGCGCCTGAAGGGCCTGGCGGTCGACCTGGTGATCTGGAACGAAGAGCACGACGTCTATCGGCAACGGCTGCAGGAACAGATCGTCGGGCTGATCGCCGCAGGCGTCGAAGCGCATTTCGTCGATCGACCCGGCGGTATTTTCGTGCGGCATGCGGAGCAGATTTCTTCCGAGGACCGCGTTCTGTTCGAGTCCGTAGCGCGTGCGATCATCACCGACAGCCGCGGAACGCTGGCCGACCAGATCAACCGTCGCGCGCCTGCCGAGGCACGCATTCCGCGAATTGCGCCGACGCGCAACTATCGGTCCCAGGCTTTCGCGGACGCCGGCGCGCCGGGAGACGGTTTGACGCTCTTCAACGGCATCGGCGGATTCTCGCCGGACGGCCGCGAATACGTCATCGCGCCGGGCGCCGGAAAGGTAACGCCCGCGCCATGGGCAAATGTACTGGCGAATCCCTCCTTCGGAACCGTCGTCTCGGAAAGTGGCCTCGGCTATACGTGGAGCGACAACGCCCACCTCTTTCGTCTCACGCCCTGGCACAACGATCCGGTGAGCGGGTCCAGCGGGGAAGCGATCTACCTGCGCGACGAGGAGACCGGACACTTCTGGTCACCTACGTCTTCGCCTTGCGGGGGCGCTGCGCCATACGTCACGCGGCACGGATTCGGCTACAGCATATTCGAGCACACCGAGGATGGAGTCCGCTCCGAGCTCACGCTCTTCGTCGCGCTCGATGCCGCAGTCAAGTTCTTCAGCCTGAAAGTGCACAACGACTCGGGCCGCCCTCGACGGCTGTCGGTGACCGGCTACGTCGAGTGGGTATTGGGGGATGTCCGTTCGAAATCGGCGATGCACTCTTCGACCGAGATCGACGCCAGAACCGGTGCGCTGTACGCGCGGAACCCTTACAACAGCGAATTCTCGGACCGTGTGGCCTTCTTCGACGTCGACGAACCGACGCGAACGGTGACGGGCTCTCGCACCGAATTCCTCGGCCGCAATGGCACGCTCCGAAAGCCCGCGGCCATGCATCGGGTGCGGCTGTCCGGCAGGACCGGTGCCGGTCTCGATCCGTGCGCCGCGATGCAGGTCGCCTTCGATCTCGCCGACGGGCAGCAGCGCGAGACCGTTTTTCGGCTGGGCGCGGCAAGTAACGCTGATGCGGCCAGCCAGCTGGTGCAGCGCTTCCGCGGGTCTGCGGCAGCGACCGAGGCACTCGAAGGCGTGGCTCTGCACTGGCGACACACGCTAACGGCCGTGCAGATCGACACGCCGGATACCGCCCTCAATGTCCTGACCAACGGCTGGCTCGTGTATCAGACGATCGCCAGCCGCCTGTGGGGACGCAGCGGCTTCTATCAGTCGGGCGGTGCCTTCGGTTTTCGCGACCAGTTGCAGGATGCCATGGCGCTGGTGCACACCGAACCCAAGCTACTGCGCGCACAAATCGCGCTTTGCGCGAGCCGGCAATTCATCGAAGGCGACGTCCAGCACTGGTGGCATCCGGCGTCGGGGCGCGGCGTACGCACGCACTGCTCGGACGATTACCTCTGGTTGCCGCTGGCGGCGAGCCGTTACGTGCTCGCCACCGGCGACATGACGATTCTCGACCAAGCGACGCACTATCTTGAGGGCCGGCCGGTCAATGCAGAGGATGATTCCTACTACGACTTGCCGGGCCAGTCCGACGAACGCGCGAGTGTCTATGCGCATTGCGTCGGCGCGATCCTGCATGGTCTGAGGTTCGGCATCCACGGATTGCCGCTGATAGGGTCCGGCGACTGGAACGACGGCATGAACCTTGTCGGCAGGCGTGGCAAGGGCGAGAGCGTATGGCTGGGATTCTTCCTGTGTCAGGTCCTCGGAGAATTTGCCAAGGTAGCGCGTCTGCGTGAGGACCCATCGTTCGCGGACCGCTGCGAGTCGGAGGCGACACAATTGCGGCAACGGCTCGAATTCAACGCATGGGATGGCGAGTGGTATCGCCGCGCATACTTCGACGACGGCTCACCGCTGGGCTCTGTCGACAACGCTGAGTGCCAGATCGATTCGGTTGCGCAGAGCTGGGCGGTGCTTTCCGGTGCCGGTGATGCGGCACGCTCGCGGATAGCGATGAACGCGGTGAGTGCGCGCCTGGTTCGCCGCGAGCACGGGTTGATCCAGCTTCTGGATCCGCCGTTCGACACGTCCGATCTCGACCC
>JBDTXW010000111.1:0-9022 GCA_040005975.1 Betaproteobacteria bacterium
TGGAGATCAAGAAATTCGATCCCGTCGCCCGCAAGCACGTGATGTACAAGGAAACGAAGCTCAAGTAACCGGCGGCGCGCTACGTCCGCGCGGAATGACCCAAAAAAAGCCCGCCATCAGGCGGGCTTTTTGCATCGTGCGGCGGGTGCTGTCTACGCGTAGCTGCGCAGCGTCCGCGAAAACGTCTGCAGCGCGGCGATGTTGCTCTGCTCGGCGCGATGGCACCAGTCCTGCAGGCGCGCCAGCAGTTGCTCGCGCGAATCGTTCGACCGCTCCCACAGCGCGGCGAGCTCCTGCCGCATCGCATAAATCGTCTTCAGCGCACTGCTGCGCTCGAGCGTCGTCTCGAGGTGCGCGCGATCTGTCTCGGGCAGCGCCTTCGCATCCGACTGGAACCACCGGCGCAGCCGGCGGAAGCTCGGCAGGTCGGGCGTGAGCTCGCCACGGCGGGCGCGCTCGCGCAAGCTGGCGACTTCCTGTGCGTACGCCAGCTTCAGCGACGACGCGTAGCTCGCCAGCACGGCGTAGCGGTGGGTGATGATCGCCTGCAAGGTCTCGAGGTCGGCGTTGAGCTTGGCGCGGTCGAACTTGAGCCGCGGCGCGACTTTGCGCACGGTCGCCAGGCCAAAGAACTCGAGCGTTCGGATATACGCCCAGCCCAGGTCGAATTCGTACCAGCGCGATGACAGCTTGGCCGAAGTGCCGTAGGCGTGGTGGTTGTTATGCAGCTCCTCGCCGCCGATCAGGATGCCCCAGGGGACGATGTTGCGGCTCGCGTCTTCGCAGGAGAAATTGCGATAGCCCCAGTAGTGGCCGATGCCGTTGATGATGCCCGCGGCGGTAACCGGGATCCAGGCCATCTGTACGGCCCAGATCGTCGCGCCCAGCGGCCCGAACAGCGCCAGATTGATGACCAGCATCAGCCCCACGCCCTCCCAGGAATGACCGGTATAGACATGCCGCTCGATCCAGTCGTCGGGGGTGCCCAGGCCGTACTTGTCCAGCGTCTCGCGGTTCTTCGCTTCGTCGCGGTAGAGCTCGGCGCCTTCCCAGAAGACCTTGTTGATGCCGCGGGTCTGAGGGCTGTGCGGATCGTCGGCCGTCTCGACCTTGGCGTGATGCTTGCGATGGATGGCGACCCATTCCTTGGTGACCATGCCGGTGGTGAGCCACAGCCAGAAGCGGAAAAAGTGGCTGGCGATCGGGTGAAGGTCGAGGCCGCGGTGCGCTTGCGAGCGATGCAGATAAATGGTCACCGAGGCGATGGTGATATGCGTGAATACCAGCGCGACGACGACATAGCCCCACCACGGCAGCGGAACCAGGCCGTGGGCGAGCAGCGAAAGGGGATCGAATGACATCAGTGGTGAATCCTAAAGGGGAGGGTGGGCCAGGAGGCCCAGCGTATCGTATCGGACATATGAGATTTTACATGGTTTCACCGATCGCCGCGTGACCGGCGATCGCGCGGCTGTCCTGTACAAGAATCAGGTGGGGACCGGCGCCTGGGGCTTGTCGCCCGCCGTTGCGCCGACGATGCGCACTTCGCGCTGAGGATAGGGAATCCGGATGCCGTTGTCGCGAAACGTTTTCCATATGGCGATGTTGAGCGCCGTTTTCAAGTTGCCCTGGCCCTTTTCCGGGTCGTTGATCCAGACGGCGAGCTCGAGGTCGATGCCGTTGTTGGCGAACTGCAGCACGTTGACCACTGGCGCCAGCGCGCCCTGCAGCACACGCGGCTCGGTGGCCGCGAGCTCCGTCATCAGGCGCATCGCGAGCTCCAGGTCGCTGTCGTAGCTGATCTGAACCGGGATGCCGAGCTTCACGTCCTTGCTGGTGTACGAATGGTTGAGCACGGTGGTCGTCACCAGCGTCTCGTTCGGCACGATGGCCTCGACCCCGTCGAGGCCGCGCACGACGACGTAGCGGGAAGTGACGACGCTGACGGTGCCGGTGCGATTGTCGACGGTGATCATGTCGCCCAGGCGGATCGAGCGGTCGAGCAGGATCGTGAATCCGGCGATGTAATTGCTTGCGAGCTTCTGCAGCCCCAGACCGATGCCGACGCCGACCGCGCCGCCGAATACCGACAGCACAGTCAGATCGACGCCGACGAACGACAGCGCGACCAGCACGCCGATCAGGATCAGCAGCGCGCGGAAAACCTTGGCGAGCACGACCCGCAGGTTCCTGTCGAGGTGCCCGACCCGCAGCAGCCGTTGCTCGAGCAGGCTCGACGCCCACAGCGACAGCACGATGACGACGATGATGACGATCGCGTCGCGGCCGAGGTCGAGGACGCTGATTTCGCCCCTGCCGATCGGTATGCGCGCGTCCCCCAGCGCCGCGCCAATTTCGGGCAGCACGCCGACGTAGTACAGCAGGAGGGCGCCCCAGATCGCGAAGCTCAGCGCCCGTTCCGATGCATTAGCCGCATGGACGCCGACGACGTTGCGTAGCGCGTAGATCAAAAGCCGGATCAGCGCCAGCGCGACGACTAATGGCAGCGCGATCGGAAAGAATGCCGGCACCTGCCAGTGGCGGAACACGGCCCGGGCGACGAACAGCAGTGCCAGGGCCGTCAGCGGAAAGATCAGCCGGTTGATGCTGCCGGCGCCGAGGCGCGCGACGCGGGATTCGCGGTCGCTGGTCACGTGGACGCGGCGGTCGACCGCCCACGCAATCGCGAAGCACAGCGCGATCGTCGCGAGCTCGATCCAGCCGTCCGGCGTGCGCAGCGATGCCTGGATGCGGTCGATATCGACGGAGGTCAGCATGCGCGCAAGTTTAGCGCCTGGCTGGCGTTCGCACCCGCGGCGTCCGGTATCATGCCGCCCGCTCGAGGACGGCGGCAAAAAATCCGTCGCAGCCGTGGCGTGCTGTCGAGAGTTTCAGCACGCGCCCCGTGTCCAGCGCGACACCGGCGCGCCGCAACTCCGCCGCCGCGTCGCTGAGCGCGAATTCGGGATGGGCGCCGACAAATGCATCGACGATAGCCTCGTTCTCTTCGGGCAGCACGCTGCAGGTCGCATACACCAGCCGGCCTCCGGGCTTGACCAGCGTCGCCGCCGCGGCGAGGATCTTCGCCTGCTTGATCGCGAGCTCGGGAATCGCATCCGCCGTCTGCCGCCATTTGAGATCGGGGTTGCGGCGCAGCGTGCCGAAGCCGCTGCAGGGCGCATCGACCAGAACGCGGTCGAGCTTGCCGGCCAAGCGCTTGATGTGCGTGTCGCGCTCGTTCTCGATCAGCGTCGGCTGCACGTTCGACAGTCCCGAGCGCGCGAGTCGCGGCTTGAACCGGGCCAACCGCGCGCGCGAGACGTCGAACGCATAGACCCGTCCCTGCGAGCGCATCAGCGCGCCCAGCAGCATCGTCTTGCCGCCGGCGCCGGCGCAGAAGTCGGCCACCATGTCGGTGCGCCGGGGTGCGACCAGCAGTCCGAGCAATTGGCTGCCTTCGTCCTGCACTTCGACGGCGCCGGAAGTGAACAGCGGATGCAACTGCAAGGCAGGCTTGCCGGCGACGCGAAGGCCGAGCGGCGAGTAAGGCGTCGGCGCCGCGGCGATGCCGGACGCCTCGAGCGCCGCCAGCGCCGCATCGCGCGTGATCTTCATCGTGTTGACGCGCAGATCCAGTGGCGCCGGCGCGAGCCACGAACGCACCAGCGCATCGCGCTCGTCGGCGGGTAGCGCGGCGGAGAGCTTGTCCCACAGCCAGTCGGGAAGCTCGGCCGCTTCGGCGAGCGAAAGGGCGGGCTTGGCCGCCTTGAATTCCTTCGCCCACGCTGTTTCCGGCGTCGACAACGCGCCCTCGATTTCGCGCAGGCTCGCCCCCAGTTCACGCAAGGTGACGGCGATCGCGAGGCGGCGCGGCGACGCGCTGCCGGCCTGCACGCGCAGCGACGCGAGCCTCCGCAACGCGGCGAACACACCGTCGGCGATGAACGCGCGATCGTCCTTCCCGAGTCCGCGATGGTGTCGAAAAAAGCCGCGCAGCACGCTGTCGGCGGGCTCCTTGAACGGCAGCACGGCGGCGAGCGCGTCGGTCAGCGCACCGAGCTGGCTGGCGCGAACCGTCATTGCTGCGCGACGGTGTCGTCGACGCGAATGCTGTCGAGCAGGCCTTCAACGGTCGCGCGGGCATTGGACAGGCGCAGCTTGACCGCGACGTAGCGCAGCGACGGCGCAAGCCAGACCTGCGCATCGATCGCGCTGTCTCCGCCGACCTTCTTCCAGATTTCCGTATCGACATCGCCGAAAGGCAGTGTGATCTTCTCCGCGCCGACGCGACGGAACGTTACGTGATAGACCTTGCGCGTGGTCGCGATGTTGAACTCGGTCTCGTCGCGCACCGGGGGTGCGAAATAGAACTGCCACAGCACGACCAGCGGATCGAACGTCGGCAGCTCCAGCGGCGCGGACTTGTCGTCGTTCAACTGGACCATGCCGGATTCCCAGTCGAAGCTCGCCGCCTCGCGCCGGTTGCCGCTGCTGCGCTCGACGCTGTAGCTGGAAGGCTGCAGCCCGTCGGCAGTGATCGCGCCCTCGCTCTTCGCCCTCGCTTCGCCGGGGAACAACAAGGCGGCGAGGCCGCGCGCCTCGCCGACGGTCGAGATGCGGTACTGGCTGCCCGAATGCTCGAGCCGGTAGACGGCGTCGCCGATGAGGAAGCCGCGCGTGCCGAGAAAGGCGCGATATGCGAGATCGATGCGCGGCGGCAGCTCGCGCGGCGGCGCAAGCGACGGCGTGACGGGAATCGGCTCCTCGAGCGGCGGCGGAGCGACGGGTTCGGCCGCTGCGGCAGAGCGCGTCACGGGCTCTGCCACGGCGACGACTTCGGGCGCGGGTGTCTCGACCGGGACCGGCGCCGCGACGCGCACGACGTGGCGGCGCTTGGGCGGCGCGCTCGCGCGCTTTTCGGCCGGCGCCGGAGGCGGCGGCAGCTCGGTGATCGTCGCTATCAGCGGCGGGGAGACATCGATGCCGCCGGGAAGGCGAAACGGCGATTGCAGCAGCGCAACATGCACGGCGAGCGATGCAAACACCGCCACCGCCAGCACACGCGAGGCGTGCCGGTCGAAAAATGCTGGGTCTGCGTTGCGCGACGACATGGCTTTAGAGGGAGCTTACCGGCTTTGTCCGGTTATTGCCGGGTTGGACGTTCAGCGTGGCGGCGAGTTCGCCACGTCCGAAGGCGCGAGCAGCGCCGCCGTATCTGCCCTTTCGCCTTGGATGCGCACATGGCCGCCGTCGACGCTCACGCGGTCGGCGCAGAACCAGCGCACGGCGCCGACGAGCAGCCGGTGCTCGACGGCCAGCACGCGCGCGGCGAGCGTGGCTTCGTCGTCCCCGTCCTGCACCGCCACCGCGCCCTGCGCGACGATCGGGCCGTGATCGACGTCGGCCGTGACGAAGTGCACCGTGCAGCCGTGGATGCGCACGCCGTCGGCGAGAGCCCGGCGGTGCGTGTCGACGCCGGGATAAGCTGGCAGTAGCGAAGGGTGGATGTTGAGGAGCCGCCCCGCGTAGCGCGCGACAAACGCCGGCGACAGAATGCGCATGAAGCCGGCGAGCACGATCAGGTCGGGCGACTGCGCGTCGATGGCGGCGCTGAGCGCACGCTCGAATTCGAGGCGGTCGGCAAAAGCGCGGTGATCGATGACCGAGGTCGCGATGCCCGCCGCCGCGGCGATGCCGAGCCCCGCGGCGGCGGGGCGGTTGCTGATCACGATGGCGATCGTCGCGTTTATCCCACCAGCTCGAACCGCGTCGATCAGCGCGGCCATGTTGGAGCCGCGGCCGGAGATCAGGATGACCAGGCGTTTCACGTCGAAGCTACAAAAATGAGCGCCGCGCCGCGGTGACGACCGACTTGGCTCGCGTTTGCCTCACGCGACGACGGTTCCCGGCGCCCCCGGCGCGCGCGGCACGACGGTGCCGATCGCGTACGCGGTCTCGCCCGACTCGGAGAGCCGCGCGATCGCCGAAGCCGCCGTATCGGGGGCGACGACCAGCACGAAGCCGATGCCGCAATTGAACACGCGGTGCATTTCGGCGGGGTCGACGCCGCCCTGCTGCTGCAGCCAGTCGAAGATCGGTGGCCGGGGCCAGGCACGCGAGTCGATGTGCGCGGCCAGCTGTTCGGGAAACATGCGGTGCGTGTTCTCGCTCAAGCCGCCGCCGGTGATGTGCGCCATTGCCTTGATGTCGCATGCCCCCATCAGTGAGCGCACCGGCTTGACATAGATCCGCGTCGGTTCGAGCAGCGTCTCGCCCAGCGTGCGTGCGCCGGTCACGCCGGCGATCTTCTGGCCCAGATCGGCCTGCGAGCGCTCGATGATGCTGCGGATCAGCGAAAAGCCATTGGAATGCGGACCGCTGGATGCGAGCCCGAGCAACACGTCTCCGACGGCGATGCGGCGGCCATCGATCGCGCGCGATTTTTCGACGACGCCGACGGCGAAGCCGGCGAGGTCGTACTCGCCGGGGACGAATGCTTTCGGATGCTCGGCGGTCTCACCGCCGGCCAGCGCGCATCCGGCCTGCTCGCAACCCTGCGCGATGCCGCGGATGACTTCGCTGGCAACCGCGACGTCGAGTGTTTCGCAGACGTAGTAATCGAGAAAGAACAACGGCTCGGCGCCCTGGACCAGGATGTCGTTGACGCTCATCGCGACCAGGTCCATGCCGATCGTATCGTGCTTGTTGAGCGCGAACGCGAGCTTGAGCTTGGTGCCGACGCCGTCGGTCCCGGCCACCAGCACGGGTTCGCGATAGCCCTTCGGCAGCGCGATGAGCGCACCGAAGCCTCCGATGCCGGCCAGAACCTCCGGGCGCAGCGTGCGCTTCGCGAACGGCTTGATGGCCTCGACCAGGCGGTCGCCGGCACCGATGTCGACGCCGGCGTCGCGATACGAAAGCGATTGGGCAGGGACGCTCTTGGGGGAACTCAATGTAGTCTCGGCAGGCGCGCGGCGGTCGGAGGCGATTTGGATTGAGTCGCGGCGTCAAAGCGCGGTAAAGTGCGCGGGGGAGGATTTTACCGGAAATGACCATAGGGAGCCCGCCGCCCGACGATCTGCATTCGCCATTGCCGGGCGGAGTCGTGCGCGGTCACGCGCAGCAGCGGCAGCAATTGACCCCGCAGCAGTACCTGCTGATTATCGGCGTCGCGCTGATCTTCGCGCTGTTGCTGCACCTGCTCGGCGACATTCTCACGCCATTCCTGATCGGCGCGATCCTGGCGTACATCGGCAATCCGGCCGTAAGCTGGGGCGAAAAGCACCGTGTGCCGCGCACGCTGGGTACGCTGCTGGTGCTGGCGGTCACCATTCTGGTCGTTTTTGGGCTGATCCTTGTGTTGACGCCGCTCGTGCATTCGGAATTCGCGCAGCTGCTGCAACGCCTGCCCGACATCGCGGTGCTGCTGCAGACCAAGTTCGCGCCCTGGCTCGAGGAGAAATTCGGGATTGCGCTGCAACTCGATATGGCGTCGATCAAGGCGATGATCGCCGACAACCTGGCCGGTACGGAGTCGCTTACTCCCAAGGTGCTATCGAGCGTCAAGGCCGGCGGGACGTTGGTCCTCGCCGTCCTGATCAACATGGCGTTGATTCCGGTGGTGATGTTCTATCTGCTGCGCGACTGGAACGTGATTCTGACGCGGGTCGAAGAGCTGACGCCTCGGCGCTGGCTGGTGAAGCTGCGCACGGTCGCCGCCGAAGTCGACGACGTGCTAGCCGAATTCCTGCGCGGCCAGGCATCGGTGATGATCGTTCTGGCGATCTATTACGCGGTGGCATTGTGGATTGCCGGCCTGCAATTCGCGGTGCCGATCGGCATCCTGACCGGCCTGCTGGTATTCGTGCCCTATGTCGGCTTCGGCCTCGGACTCATTCTCGGCGTGCTGGCGGCGTTGCTGCAGTGGCATGGCTTGCCGGGCTTTGTCGCCGTGCTCGCCGTGTATGGCGTGGGCCAATTGCTCGAAGGCTATGTGCTCGTGCCGTGGCTGGTCGGCGACCGCATCGGCTTGCATCCGGTGGCCGTCATTTTCGCGTTGCTCGCTTTCGGCGAGGTGTTCGGCTTCGCCGGTGTGCTGCTTGCGCTGCCGGCGAGTGCGGTGCTGCTGGTCGCGCTGCGACACATGCGCAAGGCATACAACGATTCCGCGCTCTACCGGTAAGTGGCGGTGACAGGATTGACGGCCGCGCGCGCTGCGGCGTGCGCAGCGTTGGCGCGAACGGGATGCGAGCTTTCGTCTAGCGCGGTCGCGGGCGCGGATTGCCGACGATGGAACAGCTGATTTTCGAGCTCGCGCCGGCTGAGCCGCCGCGTCTTGCCAATTTTCTTCCCGGACGAAACGCGGAACTCGTCGCGTTGCTGCCGCGGTTCGTCGCCGGTGCCGTCGACGAAACCGGCTTGCTGATCTGGGGCGCCGCCGGCGCGGGGAAGACACATCTGCTGCGCGCGGCGATCGCGTCGGCGCAGGAGCAGGGCATCGCGGCGCGATGGATCGCGCACCCAGACGAGCTCGCGTCGGGGCTGATCGAGGCGAACGATGTGGTGATCGTCATCGATCGCGTCGACACGGCCGATGCGTCCGCGGCGGCGGCGATCTTCAGCCTTTACAACGCGCAGAAGCAACGCCGCGGTCGTCTGATCGCCGCCAGTCGCACGCCACTGGCGGCGCTGCCGCTGCGCGAGGACTTGCGCACGCGGCTCGGCTGGGGTCTGGTCTACGAAGTGCTTCCCTTGTCCGACGAAGACAAGCCGGCAGCGATGGCCGCATTCGCCGGCCAGCGGGGGTTTCATCTGTCGGCCGACGTGATCGATTATCTGCTGCGACACGGCCGCCGCGACCTGCCGTCGCTGCTGGCGACGCTCGTCGCACTGGACCGGGCATCGCTGGCGAGCAAGCGTCCGATCACCGTTCCGTTGCTCAAGGCATGGCTGCAGCGAGCGGGCACATGAGCGCCGCCGGGCCGCCCCAAGGCGCGAATAGCGCCCCCTCCGGGGGCAGCGC
>JBDTXW010000112.1:0-8961 GCA_040005975.1 Betaproteobacteria bacterium
CGCTGGCGAGCCAGATCGAGTTGCCGTCCACGGCAGCCGCGCCGTAGTCGCCCCAACGGGTGCGCGGCGGGTTGCCAACTTGCGACTTGTAGCTGGTAAAGCCGTCGTCTTGCGCGGCGCCCGATCCTCCGTTCACAACATTCCACGAGCCGACACCGGCGAGCGCGTCGATCGGCGCGAAGGCCGCGCTCGGGTTGAGGGTATCGCCGGTCGCGGTAAACGCTATCACGCCGCGTCCGCTCGGGGTAACTCCTATTGCGGGGTACGTAAAGTCATAACCCGTCGCGCCAAGATAGCCCTGCATGACCAGCTTCCCTGCAGACGGATTGACGATATACCAGGCGACGCCGGCACGCTGTGGGCCACTGTCGGGGTTGAGCGCCGTATCGAGCGCGCCCCACAGCTTGCCGTTGGCGTACATCACCTGTTGCATACGGGTGTCATTCGAGTCGGGCCTCGAGATGACTTCGTTGTGCGCCGGCTGCGCGCCGAACAGGAGGCGCCAGCAGCCCGTCTGCCCGTTGAACAGCAGCGTCGTCGTGTCGTTGATGCAGTAGCCCTGCGGCGTGTCCGTCGTCGCCAGCGTCCCGGAACCGGGTTGCTTCTGCTTCGGCGGAATGCCGTATTGCCCGACGGTCAGCACCTTGTTGCTGAGACTGAGCGCAGGGCTCGCCGTGTCCAACGATGACGTATTGGTGAGCGTCCACACGACGAGGTTTGTCGACGAGCCCGTAAAGGCGGTCCCCGAAGCTTCGTCGCCGGCGTTCGAGCTCAGGAAATACTCGGTCCCGTTCGCCCCGAGTTGGAACGAGTCGGTTCCAGGCGATTGCGCCGGCCACACCGTAAAGCCCGGCTCGACCTGCGCGACGGGTGACGTCGCGTTTACCGTGCCGGTCGTGTCGATGTGCACCACCGTCACGCTGGTTGCACCAGCGGCCAGCTGCGCCTTCGAAAATGCGTAGATCTGCGCACCGTCGAAGCTGCCTGGCCCCCATGGGTACGAGTTGGTCGTGATGTAAAAGCCGTAGGCATCGGCGCCGATATGAGGGTAGTCGCCGAGGCAGGGACACGGGCCGCCGGTGTTGCCCGGAGACCCATCAGCCGTAACGTCCAGCCGGTAGATGTTCCAGCCCAGCGTCGGATTCGACGTCTGGCTAACCGCGATGTCCAGGTGATTCACCGTCGTGAATGCGCCGCCTGGGGTTGTTTCGAGCGTCAGCACGACGACGAAAAAGCGCTGCGTAGCCGCGTCATAGAGGCAGCTCGGATCGGTCACGAAGGGTCCGCGGACGCCCGTGGAGCGGTTGATCGCCGGCGCGTAGCCGTAGAACGAGTTCAGGTCGACGGCGTGGTTCACATTTCGCGGAAACCCGGCCACGATGTTGGTGGCGGTGTTGTCGGGGAGGACCGACTGTCCCGACGTGTTGAAGATGTTGAGGACGTCGTTGACGGCTTCGAGGACGTAGCCATTACCGACGCATAGCGCCTGGTCGGGAGGTTCGAGCGAGAACTGGTTGCCGCCGCGCGCATAGCGCTGCTGGTAAAAATTAAGGCCTTCGAATCCGGCGTTGGACTGCGGATTCGACTTGGCCTTCTTGCCGCTGTTCACCGAGACACCGTTACCGACGCCGCGTGACAGACTGCGGTTGACGATGATGCCCGGATACGAAGTGCTGCCATCGGGCTCGTCGATTTCGCCGGGAAACTCCGCATTGGTCACGTCACTGTCGCTCGACGGCGTGTATTCGCCCGTCTGTGGCGAACCGACTCCGCTCAGAGCAATCGATCGGGTTACGGCGCCCTCTGCCGGCAGTGTCGCGAGTGCGCTGGCCAGGAGCGCCAATGGCAGTGCGGCAACCAAAAACTTGAAAACGCTGAATGGGTATTTCATGAAAGCGTTCCTCTCCTCTTCATTATCGGACATGATCCGCGCACACCGGATCGCGGCGGCCGCGAGTCGCTTCTCACTGCCGTCGTGGTCCTCAGGCAGTGCCCCTACAGGGGCGGAAGTAAACCACAACCAACCGCTAAATGGGTCCTACATTTGTATGTTGCTGAAAGTCCAAAGATTTTGCCCGAGCGCCGCGGATAGCCGCGCGGACGAGCGGTTGCAGCGCGGTTGTCAGCCCCGGGGCGCTCACTACGCTGCCGGCGAACTGGCGTGGCTTCGCGACCGGATCGGCCCATGCGGCGACCACGCGCGCCGTGGTGCGGTGTAATTGCGTTCGATGGCAACTGCCGCAGGTCAAGACGGTCGTAACTACCGAGGCAATCGGCCGGCGCTCGGCGACGGCCAAGCGATAAAATCCACCCGCGGCAGCGCTTCAACCTTCGACGAAGACACGCAATTCCGAACCCAATCCGAAAGGAATGCAACCATGCGATTCATGATTCTCCTCAATTCCCGTTATCGACTCAACGACAGGAGCGGACCGTGCAATTGAATCCTTACCTTGTGTTCAACGGCCAATGCGAAACGGCATTCAAGTTCTACGCGGAATGCCTCGGCGGCAAGATCGAGATGATGACGCCTCACCGCGGCACACCGGTCGAGCAGCATGTCTCAGCCGAATGGCAGGACAAGATCCTGCACGCGCGCCTCAAGGTGGGCGACGACGTCCTGATGGGCTCCGATGCGCCGCCGGGGCGCTATGAAGCGCCCAAAGGCTTCTCCGTATCGATCCAGATCAAGGATGCTGCCGATGCGGAGCGCATATTTGGCGCCCTGGCGGAAAAGGGAACGGTGCGCATGCCGCTGGAAAAGACGTTCTGGGCGACGCGGTTCGGGATGCTCGTCGATCGATTCGGCATTCCCTGGATGGTGAACTGCGAATAGTATTGGCCGCCCGTACCGCGGCTTCATTCGGATCACGTCGCCTCGACCTGAACAGGCAGCGGCCCTCGAATCCGGCGGGAGCCTTGTGAAGTGAAGCTGACGATACTCGATCCGGGTCATTTCCATGCCGCGCTGCTGCAGAAGAGCATGGTCGCCGACATCGACCCGACCGTTCACGTCTATGCGGACGAAGGGCCGGAGCTGCGCGATTACGTTAGCCGCGTCGAAAGCTTCAACCACAGGCCGGACGATCCGACGCGCTGGCAACTCGTCATCCATGCGAGCCCGGATTTCCTCGAGCGGTTCATCGCCGACCGGGCTTCCGGCGCGGCGGGCGAGATCGTCGTCATCGCCGGCAACAATCGGCGCAAGACCGAGTATCTGACCCGCGCGATCGCCGCGGGGTTTCATGTCCTTGCCGACAAGCCGATGGCGATCGATGCCGACGGATTCCGTTTGCTCGAACAAGCCTTTGCGAACGCCGGCAGCAACGGCCTTCTGCTCTACGACATCATGACCGAGCGGCACGAGATCACGACCTTGCTGCAAAAGGCGTTCGCGGCGCTGCCGCCGGTATTCGGCGAGCTCGCGACGGGCAGCGAGGAGGACCCTGCCGTCACCAAGGAAAGCGTGCATCACTTTGCTAAGCAGGTATCCGGCTCGCCGCTCAAGCGCCCTGCCTGGTTCTTCGACACCGCGCAGCAGGGCGAGGGCATCGTCGACGTCACGACGCACCTGGTCGACCTCGTCCAGTGGGCGTGCTTTCCCGACCAGGCGATCGACTATCGCAACGACATCCGGATTGTCGGCGCCAGGCGGTGGCCGACGGCGATCAGCCAGGCCCAGTTCGACGAGGTCACCGGCCTGCAGCGCTTCCCCGATTTCCTGCGCAAGGACGTTGGCGCCGACGGCAAGCTGCACGTCCACGCCAACGGCGAGATCCGCTACCGCATTCGAGGCGTTCACGCGAAGGTGTCGGTGCACTGGAACTTCGCAGCGCCGGCAGGCGGCGACACGCATTTTTCGATCCTGCGCGGCACGCGAGCGAATCTGGTGATCCGGCAGGGCGAAGCGCAATCGTGGCAGCCGGTGCTCGCCATCGAGCCGCGCGACAGCGCCAACACGGCCGGCTTGGAATCGGCGCTGCAGCGGGCGCTGCCGGCGGTTCAGCAAGCCTATCCCGGCATCGACTTGAAGCGCGCGGGCGCCGGATGGGACGTCGTCGTCCCCGCGTCCTTCCACGTCGGGCACGAGGCCCATTTCGGCCAGGTCGCCGACGAGTTCCTGCGCTACGTCAAGCGCGGGTCGCTGCCGGCGTGGGAGGTGTCCAACCTGCTGGCCAAGTACTACACGACGACGAGCGCGCTGGCGCTGGCGCTGGCACGACCAGCATAACGGCTGGCGCGCCAAAGAACGATGCGTCGCCAACGATATCTCGGCTCGGCGATCCGGCCCGGCGGTACGTGCACGAGGAGTTGGCGCCGGAACAAGCCTGCTACCTGCCGTACGTGACGGTGAAACTCGTTTTAGCCAGCAACGCGGTGCCGATGCCTTTGTTCAGCACGAAACCGTACAGACCGGCAGTCCCCGTCTTCGGCACCCCACCAGCGACTTCCAGTTTGTCGACTGACAGCGCATACAGCGTGAAAATGTAACGATGCGGCGGATCACCCTGCGGCGGGCAGGGACCGCCATAATTGCCGTTGCCACTGGTGACACCGGTGTCGAGGAAGTCGGTGTTGCCGCCGAATGCGCCCAGCGGCAGCAGGGTGGCATTATTGCCGGCGCCTCGGGCGAGCCCGTTCGTATCCGGCGGGATGTCGTAAACGGCCCAGTGCCAGAATCCGCTGCCGGAGGGCGCGTCGGGATCGTAGACCTGCAGCGCGAGCGACTTGGTGCCGGTCGGCACGCCGCTCCATTGAAGCTCCGGCGAAATATTCTGACCCGAGCAGCCGAATCCATTGAGGATAAATTGCGGGCCAAAAGTGCCGCTCGCCAGGTCGGCACTCGACAGCGTGAACACGGGAATCTGACCGTCGGCGAGGCAGCCACCAAGGGACGCGATGGACATGACGAGCGCTGCGGACAAGGCGGACAAGGCCAGGGTTCTGGATTTCATGGTGTGCTGTCTCCTCGATGGATCTACGTTGAGTGTGCGTCCCGCGTCTGCTGACATTGCAGTAATTCGCGCTGCCGAGCCGCGCGAGGATCGCTGCCATTGTCGAGGAGCGCTGCGCCTTGGCCGGCGCCGAAAACTCTATGCCCTTTGGAGAGCCTTTTCAAGCCGCCATGAGATCAAATTGCCGGTGTGCCAGCCCGATCGCCGTCGAGTTGGCCCGGCGGGGTGCGTGCACACGATGGGGCCGCTACGCGGCCGCGGCGTCGGCGATCACCGAATCGAGGATTCTTTCGAGCGCCGCGAGCTCGAGCGGCTTGACCAGGTGATAGTCGAAGCCCGCTTCGCGCGCGCGCCGGCGGTCCTCGTCCTGCCCATAGCCGGTGAACGCGACCAGAATCATCGACCCGGGATTTGATGACTTGCGCAAGTGCGCCGCGACTTCGTATCCGTTCATCTTCGGCAGGCCGATATCGAGCAGCACGATCTGCGGCTGATACTCGGCGGCGGCGGCGATCGCCGACGGACCGTCGTAGAGCGCGCGGACCTCGTGTCCCCAGGCTTCGAGCAGCGCCGCCAGCGTATCGGCGGAGTCGTGATTGTCGTCGACGATCAGGACGCGGCTGTGCCGATGCGGCAACGGAACACGCGCGTCCGGCTCCGGCGCGCCCGGCGCCACCGGCTGCGCCAGCGCCGGAAGGCGAATCATGAATTCGCTGCCGCGGCCCGGCCCGTCGCTTTGCGCCGACACCGTGCCGCCGTGCAGGGTCACCAGGCGCTTGACCAACGTGAGGCCGATGCCGAGGCCTCCTTCGCTGCGGTCGAGCGAGCGCTCGCCCTGGACGAACAGGTCGAACACCGTCGGAATCAATTCGGCCGACATGCCGATGCCGGTGTCTTTGACGCGCACGAGCGCCGAATCGCCGTCACGCTCGACCTTCACTTCGATCCTTCCGCCGGGGGGGGTGTACTTGATCGCGTTGGTTAGCAGGTTCAGCACCACTTGCGACAAGCGGGTCAGGTCGCCGTCGACCGAAAGCGGCTCGGGCGAAAGATGCACGTCGAGCGTGTGCTTGGACGCATCGGCCAGCGGCCGGCTCGCCTCGACCGCGCGCTGGACTGCCGCGTTGACCTCGACCGGCTCCTTGTGCAGCGCGATCTTGCCGCTGGTGATCCGGCCAACGTCGAGCAGGTCGTCGACCAGCCGCGTCAAGAGATTCAGCTGGCGATCGATGATGCTGCGCGCCCACTCGCGCGTAGAATCGGCGCTCGACTGGACGCGCATCAGATCGAGCGCGTTGCGGATCGGCGCCAATGGATTCCGCAACTCGTGGCCGAGCATCGCCAGAAACTCGGTCATCCTGCGCTCACCGTGCTCCAATGCCTCGACCCGCCTGCGCTCGGTCATATCGCGGGTGACCTTGGCAAAACCGCGCAGCTCGCCGCTGGAATCGAACACCGCGCTGATGATCACATTGGCCCAGAAAGCGCTCCCGTCCTTGCGCAGGCGCCACCCCTCGTCCTCGAAACGTCCGACGCGCGCGGCGATTTCCAGCTCATACTGGGGAAACCCGCTCTCGATCGCTTCTTGCGGGTAGAAACGGGAAAAATGCTCGCCGATGATTTCGTCGGCCCGGTAACCCTTGATGTTTTCGGCGCCCGTATTCCAGGTCGCCACCTTGCCCTCCGGATCGAGCATGAAGACGGCGTAATCCCGGATTCCGCCGACCAGCAGACGGAACTTCTCCTCGCTGCGGCGAAGATCGTCCTCGAGCGCAGAGCGCGCGACGAGATCCTGCTGCAGCGCGCGATTTGTCTGCTCGAGCTCATGCGTTCGTTCCTCCACCCGGCGCCCGAGCTCGCCCTGCGCTTCGTGCAGCCGTTCCATCCCACGGCGACGCTCGCCGACGACGGCGCTCAATACCAGGCCCGTCACGGCCACGATGCCGATGAAGGCGAGGAGAAGCACCAGCGAAGCATTGACCGATGACGACGCAAACGGGCCGCGGCCGAGGATCGTGTACACGACGGCCATCGCGCACAGCGCGGCAATGGCTGCCGCGACTTCGAGTTGGTCGAAGCGCAACGCGGCCCAGATGATCAGCGGAAAAGTCAGCAGCAGCAGCGCCGGCGAGAAACCGAGCGATGTCACGGCGCTGCCGAACACTATATAGCCTGCGACAGCCAGCACCAGCGCAAAGCTCGTCGTCTCGATCTTCTTCGACATCGAGACGCCGCGGGACGGACGCGCCCTCCAGAACAGGATCAGCGGCGCAACGACGATGATGCCCGTCACGTCACCCTGCCACCACGTCCACCAGTTGGCGGCGAAATCCGCGGCGCTCGTCGTGCCGGTAAGAGCGATGGCGCTGACACCGATCGTCGCCGCCACCGTCGACGCAGTCGCGGCAATCACGACGAATTTGAACACGTCCTCGCCGCTTTCGAACCGGCGCGGCAGGCCGATGAAACGCTGGATCAGCGCCGCGCAGGCAATCGCCTCGAGTGCGTTGCCGGTGCCGATCAGCGCCGCGGCCAAAACCGAGGCGTGAACCGTCAGATTGGCGAGCGCCGCGCCCAGCCAGATGCCCGGCCACATGCGGTTGCCCGCGAGCAGGATCGCCGCAAGTGCAACGCCCGAAGGCGGCCAGACGGCGATAGCGTATCCCGGTGGAATCGCCAGCAGCAGCGAAAGTTTCGCGGCGGCAACATAGACCGCCGCGAGCAGGCCGATCTGGCCGGCGTATACGAGTGGCTGCCCGGGAACCGCCAGTCGCCGCACGATGTTCATCGTCCCCCTGCGAAGTACGCGTGAGTGCAGCGAAATTGTAGCCCTGCGTGCCTGTTATCGTTGTAGTCCGATCAGCGTTGTGAAGTAGGACAAGTGCCTACGCGCGCAGCCGGACGCTGGCGGGACATCGGTACTTGCCAATACTTAAGCACGGCGATACCGCCCAAGCTCACGCCTTCGGCGCGACGCTCACCGAATAGACATCGACCGGTTGCGCCTTGCCGCGAAAAGTCACCGGACCGAGCGCTTCGACCGAAATGTCGCTGCGCAATCCCGCACGCGTCGCGCCGTCGATCAATATGGCGCGCGCGGCGACTTTGGTATGCGCCTCGAGCCGGGAAGCGAGGTTCACCGTATCGCCGATGCAGGTGTAGGTCGCGCGCTCATTGGTTCCCGTGTATCCGGCCACCACTTCGCCGGAGGCGATGCCGATGCCGATCCGGATATTCGACTTGCCGGCGGCAACCCGCTCGACATTGAACAACGCGATCATCTCGATCATTTCCGCCGCCGTGCGCGCCGCGGCGTCGCAATGGTCCGCCAGCGGCAGCGGTGCGCCGAAAACGGCCATCAGGCCGTCGCCGACGATCAGAGTGACGATGCCGCCGTGCCCGCTGATCGCATCGAACATCAGCGTGTAGTAGGTGTTGAGCAGCTCGATCGTTTCCTCGGGGGGCTGCGACTCGACCATCGGCGTGAAGTCCCGTATGTCGGAAAACATCACCGAGGCGCGCACACGCTTCCCGCCCAGTGAGAAACCGGATTGCTGCACGTCCTGCGCCACTTCCGGCGTGGCGAAGCGGCGCACCAGCTGCTTCTGCTGATCGCGCAGCCGTTTCTTTTCGAGACTCGCGCCGATGCGCGCCTTGAGCAGCACGGGATTGACGGGCTTGGTCAGGTAATCCTCGGCGCCCAGCTCGATGCAACGCACCACGTTCTCGAGTCCTTCCAGCGACGAGGTAACGATGACCGGCAGGTCCCGCAGCTGGAGGTCGTTGACGAGCTGTTCGAGCACCTGGAAGCCGTCCATCTCCGGCATTTCGATGTCGAGCAGAAGGAGGTCGAAGGCTTCGCGCCGAAGCATCTCGAGGGCCACGCGGCCGTTCTCGGCCAACGCGACGTGGTGCCCCTGCAGCTCGAGGTTGCGCGAGAGCAGCAGCCGGTTGACCTTGTTGTCGTCGACCACCAGCAGCCGCGCGCCGCTGTAGCCGGGTTCAC
>JBDTXW010000113.1:0-8847 GCA_040005975.1 Betaproteobacteria bacterium
CGCCGTTGCCGGTGTGCGTCGTGTCGTCGGCGCTGATCGATCCGCCGAGTGCGCTGAAGTCCGGGCGCGCCATCGTGCGCGCTATCGCAAAGCGTGCGACCAGGTCGCGGTTCAGATCGAACTTCAGGTTGGCGCTCGGCAGGATGTCGGTGTACGTGTGCTCGACCGGCTGCTGGTAGAACGACCCGAAGGCGGAGGTCGTGATCGCGTTGGGGAACTGCGGACACGGCGCCTGCACCGGACAGCTTGGAAGTCCGATATTTACGAGCACGCGCTCCTTGGTTTGCACGGCGCGCACGCCGACGTTGCCGCTCCAGTTCTGGCCCTCGAGATTGCCCATCACGTACACGGCAGCGACCTTCTCCTTGAGCGAGAATTCGCCCGACCAGAACCGCCGCCCAACCGGATCGCGGTTCGAGTAGAGGTCGCCCCAGCTTTCAAGTACGCCCGGCGAAAGCTGCCACGGAGTGCGGGGGAAGTTGCCACCGATGCCGCTGGCAAAGTTGCTCGGGTAGGTCTCGCCGTTCCACATCGGAAGGTTGGCGGCCGCGAACGGATCGGCCCCGGCGAAATTCGGCCCTTGCGCGACCTGCACCGTGCTCCGCTCATGCTGCGCCGCGCGGGCGCCGAATTTCAGCGTGGTGAACGCGCCCTGGTTGAGCACATAGTTGCCGTCGATCTGGCCGTAGGTCTCCTTGTCTTCGGTCGACGCGGGACTCGCGCCGAAGATCCAGTCGAGCGATGTGCCGGCGAAGCTCGACGGGTTGCCGCTCGGAAATGCGACGTCGACCGCCGACGATATGCCGTGCATCTGATACGTCGCGCCGGTGTTGAACACGTCGCCTTCGAACACGTCCTGCTTCGGCGTCTTGCCGATGCCGCGGGTGTAACCCACCTGGCCAGTGAAGTTCAGCCGGTCGCTGGCGCGGTACTTCGCATCGAGGTTGTAGAACGCGGTCTCCGAGTAGGTACCCGGGCGGTAGATCTCGTCGACCACGGCATACTGATGGTTGTTACCCGGCGAGCCCAGGTTCGGGAATACCGCCGAGGTCACCGTGCCATTGGTCACTGTGTACGAGGTCGGCATTTCGCCGGCGCCGCCGTTGAAGACTTTGGCGCCAAAGAACATCCAGTTGCGGTTGTAGTTGGTCGCCTTCATGTGCGAGTAGAAGGCGCTGAAGTCGAGCATCAGATCGTTCGTCGGCTTGACCTGGACATCGATCAGGCCGCCTTCGCGCTCGCGCACCTGCTCGAAGAACGACGAGCCGATCAGCGTCGGATACTGGACGTTGGCGAGATCCGGGTGCGCTGTCGCGAGCGGGCTTCCCGGCGCGATCGGCGCGTAGCCAAGAGTCTCCTGGCCGTCGCGGCGGAGATGCCGTTTTTCGGAAAACGCCTGGACCATGATGCCCGCGGTGCCGGCGTCGTTCTTCCAGTTGAGCAGCGCGCTCAACTGCGGGTCGGTCTTTTTCGGCAGGTCCGCGTATACGGCCTGCACCGAGGCTTCGAACGTAAGCTGCTTGGCGAAGTCCAGGGGCTTCCGCGTAATGATGTCGACCGCGCCGGCGACGCCGCCTTCGACCAGGTCCGCCGTCGCGCTCTTGCGCACGATGACCTGGCTGACCAGCTCGGACGGCAACAAGGAGAAGCTGACGCTGCGTCCAACCGTCTGGACCTGGTCGAGCACGAACCAGTCGCCGGAGGCGATCGAATGTCCGTTGATCAGCGTCTGCGTCAGGCTGGGATTGGTGCCGCGCATGCTGACTCTATCGTTTTCGTCGAATCCGCCTTCGCCGCCTGCGGCCGAGCTGATCGTCACGCCGGGCACGCGCTGAACGGCGTCGGCGATGTTCTTATCGGGCAGCTTGCCGATGTCGTCCGAGGTGACGACTTCGATCACCGAGTCCGAGTTACGCTTGGTCTCGAGCGACTTTTCCAGCGAGAACCGGATGCCGGTGACGGTCACCGATATCGGCGGCGTCGTAAGCGGCGCCGTCGTGCCGGGCGGCGTCGCCTGGGCGACCTTCACATCGGGTTGCTGCGACGGCGCGGGCGTCTGTGTCGCGGCCTGCTGTGCGCGCACCGGGATGACGGTGCTCATCAGAGCAAGTGCGACGGCCGATGCGATTGGTGTCTTCCTGAGCTTCATGACATTCCCCCTTGGTGCTGGCCTTGCGATGCGGAACACGGGCGGTCGCGACCCTTAGCTCTGGTCGGGACGCTAGCCCGCTCGCGCGGGACTCGGACCCTCCAGGACGATCGCAGCTCGAACCCTCAGCCACTGCGATGCCACTATACTACCACTGCGTGCCACTATGCTACCAATTCGCCAAAATAAATGTTAGGATGTTGCAAATGCGCAAAAGACAGCGGCTGCCGCTAGCTGCGCAACCGGAGCGGCCGGCGACAAAGTCGATGCCGGCTCCCGGCGCGCGAATTGGTATGACATTGGTATTTTACCCGCAGCGGTCCGCAGGCGCAGCAAGCCGTGCCGGCGACCGCATCAAGCATCGCGCGGCGGAGGCTCGGGCATGACTTCGCTGGCGCAAATCCTCAATACGCTGGACCCGAACGACAATCTGCCGCTCTACCAGCAGCTGCAGCGGGGGCTTCGCGAGGCGATCGAAAAGCGGATCCTGGGACCCGACGATGCACTGCCGTCGGAGCGCCAGCTGGCGGAAGACCTGGGCATCTCGCGCATCACCGTGCGCAAGGCCATCGACGGACTGGCCGCCGAAGGCTTGCTGGTAAGTCGCCAGGGGTCGGGCAATTTCGTCTGCACGCGCATCGACAAGAATTTCGCCAAGCTGACCTCGTTTTCGGAGGACATGCGCGCCCGCGGCCGCAATCCACGCAGCATCTGGCTCAAACGCTCGGAGGGAACGGTCACGCCCGAAGAATCGCTGAAGCTCGCCTTGAGTCCCGGCACGCTGGTCTACCGCTTTCATCGACTGCGTTTCGCCGACGACGAGCCGATGTCGATCGAATTCGCCACGATCGATGCGTCGTGCCTGCCTTCGCTGGACGCGGTGGATACCTCGCTCTACGACGCGCTGGAAAGCGCGGGTAACCGGCCGGTGCGCGCGCTGCAGCGCCTGCATGCGCTGCTGCTCAACGCCGAGCAGGCGAAGCTTTTGAAAGCCAAGCCGGCGGACGCCGGCTTGCTGGTCGAGCGGCTGGGGTATCTGCGCGATGGCCGCGCCGTCGAGTTCTCGCAATCGATCTACCGCGGCGACACCTACGACTTCGTCGCGGAGCTCAGCGCTTTTTGACGGCGCGGCGATCCGCCGCGGGCGCGGGCAAAGGGGGAGCCAGCGGCACCGGCGCATGTCCCGGCGCCGCGGCGCGGCCTTCGAGCCAGGCGCGCAACGCGTCGAGCGCACCGCCGGCAAATCCCCAGGTGACCACCGCCGGCGCCGGAACGTCGAGCACCTGGAACGGATTCCACAGTGCCAGATGCAGCTGGGGCCGCCAGCGCCGCGACGTGTTTCCGTAGCGGGCGCGCTGGTTCGAAGCCAGCACCGTCGCGCGGCCGTCCTGCGGCAGCCGGCTCCAGTCGAGGCTTAGCAAGTCGTCGACCAGCACGATGTCGACCGCACTGAAGCGTTCGAACAAGCGAGCGACCGTCTCGCCGGAAGGTCCGGATTCGGAGATGCCATCACTCGGAACCGCGCGTTGCGTGACGACGCGCAGCGGCCGATCCAGGCGTGGGGGACGCGCATCGCCGACGGGGGTCAGCCCAAGCGCCCAAGCGCGGTCCATCAGCTGCGCGTCGGCCTCGCGCCGCGCTTTCGCGTAGCTCGTCTGGTGCACCGGGTATCGCTTAGCCAGCGCATCGAGACGAGCGCCTGAGCGCCGCAATTCGGTGCGCGTGAGCGAACCGTCGGCGCGCGCGTCCGTGATCGCCTGCACCGCGCTCGCCTGTTCTTCCTGGCTGCCCAGCGCCATCACCATGTCGGCGCCGGCTTGCAGCGCCAGCACGGCGGCGCGATCGTGACCGTAGCGCTGGTGAATGGCCTTCATCACCAGCGAATCGGTGATGATCACGCCTTTGAAGCCCCAGCGATTGCGCAGCAGGCCGCGCAGCAGTTTGCGCGACAGCGTCGCCGGATGCTCGGCATCGATCTGCGGATAGACGATATGCGCGGTCATCACCGCGGGCGCCTTGCTCTGCAGCGCGCGGAAGGGCTTGAGTTCCATCGCGCTCAATTCCCGCCGCGATTTATCCACCACCGGCAGCTCCAGATGCGAATCGACGCGCGTGTCACCGTGCCCCGGAAAATGCTTGATGCAGCACGCAACGCCTTCGGAGAGTGCGCCGCGCATCCAGGCGCCGCCCAGGCGCACGACTTCGGCGGGATTCGACGAGAAGCTGCGCTCGGCGATCACCGGGTTGGCCGGATTGTTGTTCACGTCGAGCACCGGCGCGAAATTCCAGTTGAAGCCGAGGCTCCTGACGCCGCGCGCCACCGCGGCGCCGACATCCTCGGCCAGCACCGCGCTGCCGGCCGCGCCCAGCGCCATCGCGGCCGGCGGCGGAGGCAGGAACGTGGCGCGGACGACCGCGCCTCCCTCCTGATCGATGCCGATCAGCGCGCGAGGCCCCAACGTATTGCGCAACGCGGCGGTCAGCGTGCGCACTTCCGCTTCGCTGCCTAGATTGCCGCGGAAGAGGACCACGGCGCGAATCCTGTTCCGGCGCAGGAACGCCGCCTGTGATGCGTCCAGCACTTTGCCCTGGATGCCGACCATCACCAGTTCGCCGGGATGGAATGTGGCCGCCGAAGCCGCGCGCCGTGTCATCGTGCCGGCTCGCAGCGGGAGATTGGAACGCGACTCATTTGATCGCACCTTCCATGCCGCGCATGAAAAAGCGCTGCGCGAAGAAAAAGACGATGAGCGCCGGCGCGACGGTGAGTATCGCGCCGGCGGCGATCACCCGTGTCGAGCTGCCGAAGGTGCCCGACAGCTCGAGGATGCCGACCGCCAGCGGCATCAGATTGCTCTTGGTCAGCACGACGCTCGGCCAGAGGAAATTGTTCCAGCTGGTCACCGTGGTCAGGATCACCAGCGCGCCGATTTGCGGCAGCGCCAGCGGCAGCATGATGCGGAAAAAGATGTGCAGCTCGGAGGCGCCGTCGACGCGCGCCGCATCGAGCAGGTCCTGCGGAATCTCCTCGAACGCGTTCTTCATGATGAATATGCCGATCGCCCCGGCGAGCGTCGGCAGTATCACGCCGGCGTAAGTGTTCACGAGCCGCAGGTGCGTGGTCGTGATGAAGTTGACCAGGAAATTGATTTCGGTCGGCAGCATCAGCGTGGCGAGTATGACGGCGAAGACCAGGCGCCTGCCGCGAAAGTGCAGTCGCGCAAGCGGGTAGGCCGCAAGCGAGCAGACGAGGACCGTCCACACGACGGTCCAGAACGTGATCCAGATCGAATTGAAAAAATAGCGGCCGAGGTCGACGACGCGGAACACCTCGATGAAATTGGCCAGCGACACCCGTTGCGGCAGCAGCGAAGACGGAAAGGCGAACACGTTGCCTTCGGTGCCGATCGCCGCCGACAGCGTCCACAGTAGCGGGAACGCGCACAGCAGCGCGACCGCGACGAGCACCGTGTAATGCAGCGTCGTGCTGGCGCGGCGGCGCAGGTTGGCGGTGGCGGCGTTCATCGCATCGGGCCCGGCGTCATCGGTGCCGGGGCCGGAGGAACCGGAAGTTGAGCCACGCGATGCCGATACAGAACACGCTGACGACCATGCTTGCCGCCAGCGCGCGCGGAAAGTTGAACGCGCGGATCCCCTGGTCGTACGCGTAGTACAGGCCGGTATAGGTCGAGCTGACCGGCCCGCCCTTGGTCATGATCAGCACTTCCTCGAGCACCTTCATCGCCGACAGCGTCGACAGCACCGTGCACAGAAGGATCGTCGGCATGATCATCGGAATCGTGACGCGCCAGAAGCGCTGCCAGCGGTTGGCGCCGTCCAGCACCGCCGCCTCTTCGACGTCTTTCGGAATCGATTGCAGCGCGGCGAGGTAGAGCACCATGTACCAGCCCAGGCCGCGCCATAAGGTCACCAGCATCAGCGAAAACAGCGCCAGGCGATCGTCGGACAGCCAGCCGATCGGCTCGTTGATCACGTGCAGCCACTGCAGCACGGCGTTGATCAGGCCCTGCTCGTTGTACATCCACCCCCACATGATGCCGACCACCGATACCGACGTGACGACCGGCATGTAGAACGCGGCACGGAACAGCTTGATGCCCGGCAGGCTGTTGTTGACCAGCACGGCCAGCACGATCGCGCCGAGCTGAATGACCGGTACGATCACCAGGTACAAAAGCGAATTCTTGATGCTGATGAAAAAGACCGGATCGTCGAGCAGGTCCTCGAAATTCTGCAGGCCGACCCAGGTCGGCGGGGTGATGATCTTGTACTCGGTGAATGCGAGGATGCTTCCCCAGAGCACCGGCCAGAACGTGAATACCAGCAGAAGCAGCAGCGCCGGTGCGAGAAAAAACCAAGCCTGCCGTGCCTGTTTCGCGCGCGGGCGGGCGCCGCCGGTCGCGCGCATCCGCCGATCGATCGCGCCGGCAGGTCCGGGCGCATTGCCCGGATCGGGAACACCGAGGCGCGCGGAGTCCGCCATCATTTGCCGAGCTTGGTGTTCCAGAATGCGACCGCGTCGTCTAGCGCCGTCTGGATGTCCTTGCGGCCGATGATCGCCGCCTCGACGGCGTCCTGCAGCCGCTTGTTCAGCCGCTCGAAACCCGGCACGCCGGCGACGTAGAGCGTGCGCACGATGTTCATGCTCTTCGCGCCGATCGCCATCGCCTTGCCGTAGGCGCCCGCGTCCATCGGCAGGTTCTGGAAGTGCGGATCCGCGGCGGCCTTTTTCGATGTCGGGAATGCGCCGGCGAGCTTGGCGAAGGCGAGCTGGTTCTGATCATCGGTCAGGAACTTCGCGAACCGGGCTGCCTCGATGGCGACGCGGCCGGTCGTGTCCCGCGGCATCGCGAAGTGGAACAACCATCCGCCTGCGGCGATGCCGCGGCCTCCGATGGGCACCGGCGCGACGTCGGTGACCGCGTACACATCTGGCGCGTCGTCGCGAACGCGGGTCAGCGCGCTGGGCGGCGCCTCGAGCATCGCCATGCGGCCGGACTTGTAGGCGTCGATCGACGCCGGATAGTTGTCTTCGGAAAAAAGCTTGTCCTTCAGCAGCCCGCCCGCCTTGTACGCAGCGGCGAGCTTCGCGACGAGCGCGACGTGCGCCGGCGAGTTGAACACCGCCCTGTCGTGCTCGATCAGCGGCAGACCCTCCTCCAGGAACACGCCGGCGATCTTGCCCAGCGCCGGCGAGAAGCCGTACTGCCCGGTGCGCGCGCGGATCTGCTTGGCGACCGCGAGCTGCTCTTCGCGCGTCGTCGGCACCTGGGTGATGCCCGCCTTGCGGAACAGCGCCGTGTTGTACGCCATCACGTTGACGCTGTTGTAGTGCGGAAATCCGTAAAGCTTGCCGTTGAACGTCAGGTCGGCGATCGCGCCGTCGGTGTAACGGGCGCGGTCTTCGCCCATCAGATCGTCGATCGGCTGCAGCGCACCGACCAGCGCGTAGTCGTACGCCCACGGCACGTTGAGCTGGACCAGAGCCGGCGCGGAGCGCGCGACGATCGCGGCGGTGAGCTTGGTCTGCATTACGTCCCAGGGGACGTCGACCCATTCGAGCGCGACGTCCGGATGCGCGACTGCATACTTCTGCAGCAGCGTATCGAAGTAGGGCGTGAACTTGGGCTTGAGGCTCATCGTCCAGAATTCGACGTGGACCTTGTCCGGCGCTGCGGCGCTGTCGCACGCCAGCAGCAGAGAGGCCGCGAGCAGCATCAGCGGCCAGCGCGCCAGTCGGGCGATCGATCGCAGCAGCGGCAGGTTCATCGGGTTCGCGTCACCTTGGCCAGATGGCGCGGCTCGTCAGGGTCGACGCCGCGCTCGCGCGCCAGCGCTTCGACCATCGGGTAGAAGCTCTGGATCGCGGTGATCGGATCGAGGTCCTCGTTATCGCTCGCGACCAGCGGCAGCTCGCTATTCGGCGTCCCCGCTGGCGCGGCCAGCAGCACGCGTGCGCCGTGCCGTCGCATGTCGTCTGCCAGCGTCAGCAGCCCCGCCTGAGCCGGACCGCGAGGCGCGAATACCAGCATCGGGAATCCTTCCTCGACCAGCGCCACCGGCCCGTGCCTGACTTCGGCGCCGGAGAAGGCCTCGGCCTGGATGCCGCAGACTTCCTTGAATTTGAGCGCCGCCTCCATCGCGATCGCCAGTCCGAGCCCACGTCCGATCACGAACAGCCGCTCGGTGTGAGTCAGCGGGGCGATTGCGGCTGACCAATCCTGCTGCAGCGCGCGGCGCAGGGCGGCTGGCAGGCCGCCCAAGGCCGAGTGCAATCCCTCGTCGTTCTGCCAGCACGCGGTCAGCCGCGCGCCGGCGACTAGTTGCGCGATGCAACTCTTGGTCGCGGCGATGCTGGTTTCCGCGCCCGCGTGCAGTGGCAGAACCCACTGCGCCGCCGCGGCGAGCGGTGACTCGGGATCGTTGACGATCGCGACGGTACGCGCGCCGCCCGCCCGGAAAAAGCGCGTCGGCAGCACGAGGTCCGGACTCTGGCCCGATTGCGAAAAGGCAAGCGAGACCAGGCCTTCGCACTGCAGCCGCGACTGGTAAAGGGTGATCAGCGACATCGGCAGCGATGTCACCAGGCGCCCGAGCCGCGCCATGATCAGGTACGCCATGTACTGCGCGGCATGATCGGAGCTGCCGCGGGCCACCGTCAGCAGCGATCGCGGCGG
>JBDTXW010000114.1:0-8813 GCA_040005975.1 Betaproteobacteria bacterium
CAGAGCGTCACGCAGGAAGCCGTCGAGAAAGCGATGCATTACTGGAGCCAGATGTTTGAGATGATCGTCGAGATGCAGAAGCGGCTGTTTGCGCTGATGGAAGAGCAGATGAGCGGCGTCCCGGGCGCCAAGGAGGCCAAGGCGATGATGGCGATGATGCCGGATCTCAAGCAGGCGCAGAATCTGGTCAATGCGATGCAGGGCGTGATGTCGTCCGGCGGCACGGCATTCTCGTCGATGCAGCGACTGATGGGCGACTTCGCCCGAACAGCGCAGCAATCGATGCCCGGCGGCAAGCGCTAGGACGCAGGCGGCCGGCGCGCCCGGTTGCGGCCTCAGGCGCGCCGTTGGGCCGGCGTCGGGCGGGCGGGGGGAGTCGCCGCGGCTTCGCCGAAAGCCGAGGCGGCGGGATGCTGTGTTCCGGCCTCGACAATCGACGTGCCGCGGATGCCGATAGGAATGCAGCCGCTCAACAGCGCGATCAGGGCGAGGAACAGCAACGCTTTCACGCATGCTCCGGTGGCGATAGCCCCACAGCATAGCGCACTCGCCGCCCCGACAGGCGGGCGCGGGCCAGCTTTAGTGCCGGGCGCGACGATTCAAGAGTCGCGCGGCTCTAGTGGCGCAACCGCGCCCGCATGTACTCGACGGCGAGCGGCGCGAGCGAGATGCCGATGATCGCAACGATAACCAGCGCGAAATTGTTCTGCACGACGGGCAGCTTGCCGAACAGGTAGCCGCACGGCACCAGAATGCCTACCCACAGCAACGCACCGGCAATGCTGAAGGCGAGAAAACGCCGATAGCTCATGCTGCCGAGGCCCGCGACAAAGGGCGCAAACGTCCGAACGATCGGAATGAATCGCGCGAGGATGATCGTCTTGCCTCCGTGGCGTGCGTAAAAAGCATGCGTTCGCTCGAGGGCTTGCCGGTTCAGGAACCGCGGATGCTCATTTTTGGCAATACGACTCCCGAACAGCCGGCCGATCCAGTAATTGCAGTTATCGCCGCACAAGGCTGCCCCGATCAGCGTGAGCATCAGAAGGTCGACCGGCATATCGGCCGCCGCCCAGAGAGCCCCGGAAGCGAACAGCAGCGAATCACCGGGCAGGAAAGGTGCGACGACGAGACCTGTCTCGCAGAAGACAATCAGGAACAGGATCAGGTAAATCCAGGCACCGTAGTTCAGCAGCAGGATCCCGAGTTCATCGTCGAGATGGCCGATGAACTGCCATGCGGTGATCAGGAGGTCCATACGTACCCGATCATCGCACGAATTTGCGCGCAATCAGGCCACGGGGTCCGCGCCTAGCGCGGCGCGAGCTCCGCAGCCCTGCGCTCGCTGCGACGCAGGATTTCAGTCCTGATTTCGCCGAACTGCTTGCGCGTCTCGGCCTCGATCAGCGCCGGCCCGATCAGCGGGGGAACCCATACCTTCGGCGTGTAACGTCCACTGTTGATAATGTGTATGAGCCCGTCGACGTCGACGATGCGCGTCGTGAACGCCGATGCCTTGAGGTCGCCGCTGATCAGGCGCGAGCGAACCTCGGTGAAAGGCAAAAGCTCCACTTCGCGGACGTTGTCGAACGTGAAGCTCAACGGACCCCGCGTCGCCTTGCCCGTCTGGTGGACCCTGAGCAAGTTTTCGACGCGGCTCTGCACGCGGCTGTATTGGAGATTCGAGATGAAGCTAGTCATGTTGTCGTAGTCGGTCAGCACGCCCCAGACCGTCAGCGCAGGCGCGCGCACCGGGCAATCGACGTCGACAACGATCTCCGCTCCGTCCTTACTGGCGTGCACGACGATGTCCTCGTCGATGGCGACCGCCCACGCCGACGCGGCGAACGCGGCGATCCCGCATGCCGCCAGCCATCGCAGTGCTCGCATCACGCGCGGCTCACGCGCTTGTATACGGGACGGGCATTGGCGATTCCGGCAAACGGGTTGGGCGGGGTCGGTCACAGCAGCTCATCCAGAGGAAGCATCGACAGTATGTCGACTTTCATCCGGCGCCAGATCGATGCCGCCGGCTCGTGATGGTACTCGACCGGCTTGCCATCTTCCAGCGTGCGCCACACCAGAGCCGGCGTGCCCGCGACGGTCGGCCCGTCCAGGCCCAGCACGTAGCTGTTCGCCGGCTGCGTGATTGCCGAGAAGCGAGTGGCGATCTGCCGCGCCAATTCGGGACTGTCGACGATCACGCCGATCTCGGTGTTGACGTGCAACGAGCGCTGATCCAGGTTCATCGATCCGACGAACACGCGCTGCCGGTCGAACACGAATACCTTGGCGTGCAGGCTGAACTGTCCCGCGCTCGGCGATTTCAGCGCGTCGCCGCGCACAACCGGTTGACCGAGGATGGGCCGGACCTCGTAGAGCTCGACACCGATCTCGAGCAACGGTATCCGATAGCCCTTGTACGCCGAGTGAACGACCGGCATATCCGTCGACGCAAGCGAATTGGTAAGTAGACGCACCCGGAGACCGCGCTCGCGGAGCTTCGCCAGGAACTTCATCCCGGAATCTCCAGGAACGACGTACGGCGACACGATTAACAATTCCGATCGGGTCGCCTCGACCGCCTTGCCCAGCCTGTGGCGCAGCAGGCGGCCGGGTTCGTCGCCGTCTTCGACTTTGCTCTTGTCCGGGCTGTCATAGACGACTTCGGCGCGCGCCCAGACCCAGGGCGCATTGCCGGCCAGCAACGCGGCCAGCGGTTCGCCGCCGGACAAGCGGCGCATATAGTCCTTGTCGTTCATCGCCGCATGGTGGACCGCCAGCGCGTCGCGATAATCGGCCAGCGCCCCCGCCGAAACCTTGCCGCCGAACAATGCCTCAATCGGGATTGCCAACGGACTGTTCCAGTAGGCGTCGAAGCTCGCCGACATGTCCTTGACGATGGCGCCGGCGGCAATGGCGTCGTAGTCGCCGAATTCCAGGTCGCGGCCTTCCTGGAAGTACGCATCGCCGATGTTGCGGCCTCCGATGATGCCCACCTCGTTGTCGACGAGGTAGAGCTTGTTGTGCATCCGGTAATTCAGCCGACTCGCGGCGAGGAGCAACTCGATATCGTGCACCGCCTGGACCGGGCTGCGGAGTGCCGAAGGATTGAACATGCGCAACTCGATGTTCGGGTGCGCAGCGAGCGGCTTGAGCTTTTCCGCGCGGCCGTAAGACCCCTCGTCGTCGAGCAGCAGGCGCACGCGTACGCCGCGGTCGGCGGCCTGCAGCAGCGCTTCCTGCACGAGCTTGCCGGTATCGTCGTTCTCGATCACGAAATACTGGACATCGAGTGTTCGCTCTGCCTGCTGCGCCATCTCCATGCGCATCAGGAAGCTGTCGATCCCGACCGGGATCAGACGGAATCCGGAAAGCCCAGCGTGCGCGGCCGCCAGGGGCGCGAACTGGCGGCCCAGACGCGTTTGTTCCGGGTGGGTGAGCGCGCTGGAGGCCGCTTTCGGGTAATCGGATCCCGGCGGCAGCGTGGCGCACCCGGCCAGCAACAATGCGGCCAGCGCGGCCAGGCTGAGCCGATGGTGCCAGGCGCGCCACGCGCTGCTCATCGCACCTGCCGCCGGTAATCGGCGCGAGTCATTGGCATGCGAGAGTTCTTGTTGGGTCGCATGTAGGCAGCGATTCTCGCCTACCGCGAGTCCGCTGCCCATCGGCGGATGGATGAAAGCGCTGTAGGACGCGGGGAGACACCGGGGGATCCGCGAGTCCGCATCGAGCGGCGATCAGCTTGGAGCCACCAGCTCGCGCAGCCGCGTCAGCACCCCCAATTGTTCCTCCGGCGGAAAGCCATAGTGGAAGAGCGTCCGTCGCGTGCCGGCGGGAGGCCGCTTGCCGGCATATTTGGCCAGGCCTTCGGCGATCGTTGCAAACGATGCGCAGAGCAGCACCGCAGGTGCCTGCACCCTTTCGTTCAGCCGTTCAGGCCCGATCGGCTCGAACTTGAGCGCCGTCCCATAGAAGGCCACGTGGCGCGGGTTCACCTCGATCACCGCGTGCGTAAATCCGCGTATCTCCGCCGCATAAAGATAAGCAGTCTGGAAAAGCCCGGCCAACACCGGCTTGCTGGCGGCGGTGCGATCGACGGCCAGGCGCGTGAATTCGCAGACGCGGTACCCGTTGGCGCGCAGGCTGTCGATCTCGGGCCGGTACAGTTCGTCGGCGGCAAGCCCGTGTTCGGACCCGACGCCCAATCCAACAGTCCCTACGATCTGGCCCTCGTCGTAGGCGATGAACGTAAAGACGTGGGCCTTGGGCTTGCGACCCGGGATCGTATAGCCGCGCGATCCGTACCGCCGCTCGACCAGGGCCAGAGCATCGCGCCGCGCGCCGGTCCGTTTCGCGACCCGAATCTTGAATGCGCCCTCGATTGCGGACGGATCTTCCAGCGAGGGCAGGTCCGCTTCGTTGAGCGTGAGACTGCGGAACCGCAACGGACGATCGTCGAAAACGGTCTGACCGGTGACGTCGGCAGGGCGCGGCCGGGGACGGGATTTCTTGGGCTTCTTCTTGCCCGGAGCCGACGTCGCGCTTACGTTGCGCGGCGCGGGCGATATGCTCATCTTCTTCGCCGCGGGCGACGCACTACCCTCGTCGCGGCGGAGTTTCTTGACGATCCTACGTATCGATTCTCTCAAGGCTCACGTATCTGCAAAACTCGCGATTTTCCCCGTTCCTAGCTTGGCTCCCGGCTCGAGCGCTTGTCAAGCCGTCGTGCTCGAAGCACCTCCGGGCCCGCCGAGTCCTGCACACTGAAGATCAAAGACCGCCGCTGGAGATCGATGCGCCTTTAAGCTTACTCGATCCGTTTCAGGTAGTCCTTCGTGAACATCTTGTCGGGCAGATCCCGCAAGCGCATGTCTGCGTAGTCGAGAACGGATTCCTCCCCGATCCGAAGTGCGTCCTGCATCACCAGGCGAGTAGGGCGCGGACGCCCGCCAAGCGGTTTGAAGTCTTCGTAGAGGCATGTCTTGAGCAGATGATCGGACAACGAGTAGAACTCGGCTTTCTGGGGCCAGTAATTGGACTGCCGAACCCAGTAGAGAACACGGTGATAAGTCACGCTGCGGTCGACGGCGCTCAACTCCAGCACGTATACGGGCTCGCCGTCGATCTTTTCTGTTCTCAGGAGCTTGGGCTGATAGTCGCCGGCAAAATTTGCCCTTGCCAGGTCTCCGTTTGCCACCTGGCCCGTAAGCCGCTGCGCCAGCCCCAGCCGTACCGGCTGCGATACCGTTGGCAGGAAGATCCACAGGTCTCGGCCTCTCATCAGCAAGGCCTGACCACGCTCCGAGGCGGGCTCCGTGGCGATGACGATGGTGTTTTCGTTGCCTTTGGAGAGGACCCGGTATTTCCTCGATTCCGGAGATCCGCTGGATGTGTTTGTTGTGATCGTGACCACGACTTCGAATCCGTGGGCGGGAAAGCGTACCTGGTCGGCTTTTTCCAGGATCGTCTTCGCCAGCGCGTCATCGTCCGCAGGCGGGGTATCCAGTGCTTCTACGGTTTCACAAAATGGCAGCACGCAGCTGATCGCCGCCAATGAAAGAAAAACTGCCGTACGCATGTCGCTTTTTGCGCGAGAAGTGAAAAACCTATAAGCTCCAAAATGGAGCGTTCTTCTAGTATAGCGAACGTTTAATAGAAACTGCGATGAGCCTGATCCGTGTCGAAAACGTTTCCAAAAAGTACCAGCTCGGAGACCAACTGGTCTGGGCAATCAGCGACGTTTCGTTGACGATTGAAGAGGGAGTGTTCTTGGCGATCGCCGGCCCATCGGGAAGTGGCAAGTCCACGCTTCTTAATCTAATGGGCTGCATCGATGTACCAACGAGTGGACGGGTGTTGATCACCGATCGCGAGACCAGCGACAGCACGCCGGACGAATTGGCGGATCTGCGCGCGCGCACGATAGGGTTTATCTTTCAGACCTTCAATCTGTTTCCGGTATTCTCTGCCGAAGAGAATGTCGAGTATCCGCTTCTTCAGTTCAAAGAGCTCGATCGAGAAGAGCGGGGGAAGCGCGTGGCCAAGTTTCTCGATATCGTCGGCCTTTCGAAGTTCGCGCGGCATCGCCCGAACCAACTAAGCGGAGGACAACGGCAGCGTGTAGCCATCGCGCGTGCCTTGGCCACGTATCCAAAGATCATCCTTGCCGACGAGCCGACCGCGAATCTCGATCACCGCACTGGCGAGGAAATCCTGGAATTGATGAAAAGAATCAATCGGTCTCTTGGCACCACGTTTGTCTTTTCTACCCACGACAAGAAGGTCATCGCCAAGGCCGACCGGCTGGTGCGGATCGAAGACGGACGCATCCGGACGCTCGGTATGAAGACGGCATCGAGCTGGGTCGTCGTGAGGGAACCGCGACATACCAGTAGAGCCAGGGTCGAAATCAACGAGGCGGACAAGACATGATTTCTGTTAAGCGCTTGACAGTCCAATTCGGACTCTTGCTTGCGATTGCGGTAATGTGCTCAGGCCAGAACGTGGCGAATGCGCAGCGTCCCCCGGCGAGCGCACAGGCTGGCTCGACGGACGTTTCGTCGGTTGATTCCGTTTCCGCGTCGGACGCGCCCACTGCCAAATTTGGCGGGTTTCTGGACGGATCGGTTGCTTATACGTACGCATCGCCCGCCCATTGGTCGCGCGCGGTCGGTCGCCTGCAACTGACTGGCCAGGGTAAATTGGCGGACCAGGTGACATGGAAGATCGGCGGCAGGATCGAAGCTGACCCCACCTATTTTTCGTCCAATTTCTATCTCGACCCTGTCAAGCAGAATCAGCGTTTCAGTGCGATCTGGGGAGAGAACTATCTCGATTTCTCCGCCGGCGACTGGGATTTCCGCGTCGGCGCACAGCATGTGGTGTGGGGCGAGGTCGTCGGCCTTTTTTTCGCCGATGTCGTTTCAGCGCGCGATATGCGGGAGTTCCTGCTTCCGAGCTTCGACTTGATTCGCATTCCGCAATGGGCGGGACGGGCCGAGTATTTCTCCGGCGATTCGCACCTCGAGTTCATCTGGATACCGGTGCCGACGTTTGACCGCATTGGCAAACCGGGATCGGATTTCTATCCCGCGCCATTGCCTTCGCCGACGCCCGCCGAAATCGCAGGGCTCTTCCAGGATCCACAGCGTCCGGATCGGACCGTCAGCAACTCCAATTTCGGGCTTCGCGCCAATACGATTGCAGCTGGCTGGGACCTTGCTGCATTCTATTACCGCAGCTTCAGCACCGAGCCGACGTTCTACCGCATGCCATCGAGCGTCGTAAGCGAGCCGTTTGTATTCCAGCCGCGTTACGACCGCATCTGGCAAGTCGGTGGCACGGTGAGCAAGGACTTCGGCGACTTCGTAATGCGCGGCGAAACGGTGTATGCGCGCGGCCACGGCTACAGCGTAGCGGACCTCACCGCGGCAGAAAGCGTCGTCAAACGGTCGACGCTCGATTACATTCTCAGCGTCGAATTCGCACTACCCGGCGATACGCGGCTGAACATACAGGGATTCCAGCGCGTTTTTTTTGGAGGAGACGACCGTAGTCTTGCGATAAGAAGTGACGGCGTCGGTGCGAGTATTTTCATATCGACCAAGCTTACGAGCACGCTCGAACCGCAAATTCTGTGGATACAGAACTTCCGGGACGCGGGTGGGCTGATTCGTCCGCGGCTTAACTGGTCGGCAGCCAAGAACACTACCGTGGGTTTCGGGGTAGACATCTTCACCGGCCCGGCCGATGGTTACTTCGGCCGATACAACAATCGCGACCGAGTCTATGCGGAGCTGCGATACGATTTCTAGATTCGAATCGTAAGTCGCATCTCAAACGGCCAATATGGTCGCGTTGGCGACCGGGCCACGGCGCGAATGCTGGCCCAGGCCGCTTTCAACAGTTCTTTCGCACCTTGAGCTGGGGCCGAATGGCATCGACGACGAGATGAGAAATGCCTCGGGACAACCGTCAACGACCATGTTTTCATACGAACAAGCATTTTCACGCAACATCGGCTGGGTGACCGCCGCTGAACAGGAAATCCTGCGCGGCAAACGGGTCGCGATCGCTGGCCTTGGCGGCGTCGGGGGCTCCCACCTCCTGGCCTTGGCGCGTTTAGGCGTTGGCGCCTTTCACATCGCGGATTTTGATACGTTCGAGGTCGCGAACTTCAATCGCCAGGCCGGAGCTTTGGCTAGCACGCTCGGGCGCGCGAAGACGGAAGTGCTGGCCGAAATGGCGAAGGACATCAATCCGGAGCTCGATATCCAGGTATTTCCCGAGGGGGTATCGGAGGCCAACCTCGTCAGGTTCCTTGCGGGCGTCGACCTCTATGTAGACGGCCTCGACTTCTTCGCATTCAAGGCGCGCCGCGCGACGTTCGCCGCGTGTGCTCGCAAGCGCGTACCGGCGATAACCGTAGCGCCGCTTGGGATGGGTGCGGCTTTGCTCAACTTTCTGCCGGGCCGGATGACTTTCGAGGAATATTTCCATCTCGAGGGGTTATCGGAAGAAGACCAGGCGATTCGCTTCCTTGTCGGTTTGTCACCCGCCATGCTGCAGCGCGGTTATCTTGCCGATCGGCAAACGGTCGACTTTGCGGCCCACAAGGGGCCTTCGACCGTGATGGCCTGTCAACTGTGCGCAGGGATCGCCGCGACGGAAGCGCTGAAAATCATGCTCAAGCGCGGAAAGGTGTATGCCGCGCCGGTGTCGCTGCAGTTCGACGCGTATCGCGGCAGGCTCAAGCGGGTCTGGCGCCCTTGGGGGAACCGCAGCCCGTGGCAGCGCATTGCGATTGCGGTCGC
>JBDTXW010000115.1:0-8791 GCA_040005975.1 Betaproteobacteria bacterium
ACCGATGTCATCAACGATGAAGTGCTGCGGCGTCTTCAGGTCGATCTGGATCTGGAAGAAATACGCATCGTCGGCGCGGCGCGAAGTGCGATCTGAACGCGAGCTCGTGCGCCGCGCGGCCGTGGGTTGTCCGGGCGCGCGCCGGCGATGAGCGGCGCGATCGGCATTCTGGGGGGGACGTTCGACCCCATTCACTACGGACATCTGCGCCCCGCCGCCGAGGTGCGCGATGCGCTGCGCCTGGCCGAGGTGCATCTGATTCCCGCCCGCGTTCCACCGCACCGTCCATTGCCGGTGGCTTCCGCCGACGCGCGGCTGGCGATGACGGTGCTGGGGTGCGCGGAGTTTGCCGGTCTTTTAGCCGACGATCGCGAGATTCGGCGGGACGGGCCGAGCTATACCGTGCAGACGCTGCAGGAAATGCACGAGGAGAACCCGACCCAGCCGCTGGCGATGATCATCGGCAGCGACGCCTTTTCCGGCATCGCCGGCTGGCGGCGCTGGGAGCAGCTTTTTACGCTCGCGCATTTCATCGTCATCGATAGGCCCGACAGACCTTTGATGCTGGACGCATTGGAGCCGGCGCTCAAGATCCAGTGCGAGCGGCGCCTGACGACCGATCCGATGCGGCTGTCGCGACAGCTCGCCGGCGCAATCATCCGGCAGGCGGTGACGCCGCAACCGATATCGGCGACTGCGCTGCGCGCGGCGCTCGCCGCCGGACCGGAAGCGCGGGCGCGAATCCGCGGTTTGCTTCCCGCCGCCGTTCTGGCTTATATTGAACGCAATCAACTCTATCGATTCGTTCCGGATGCGCGCTAAGAAGATTCAGAAGATCGCAATCACCGCCCTCGAAGACATCAAAGCCCGCGACATCACCGTACTCGATGTCCGCAAGCTAACCAGCCTCTACGACACGCTGATCATCGCCACCGCCGAATCGGGCCGGCAGGTTGGTGCACTAGCACGCCACGTGCGCGATTCACTCAAGGCGGCCGGCGCGATCATTATCGGCGTCGAGGGCGAAGCATCGGGTGAATGGGTACTGGTCGACGCCGGCGACATCGTCGTGCACATCATGCAGCCGGCCGTGCGCGCCTATTACAATCTCGAAGAGCTCTGGACGCCGCCGGCGCCGCGGCGCCGCGCCCGCTCCGTCGCGGCCTAGCGCCGCGCGACGCCAAAGCGCGGTGAAGCTTCGTCTCGTCGCGCTGGGCGCGAGGCTTCCTGCCTGGATCACCGCCGGCTACGCAGAATACGCACGGCGGCTGCCGCGAGAATTTGCGCTGGAGCTCGTCGAACTCAAGCCCGAATCGCGCACCCGCGGCAGGACCACGCCGCAGATCCTCGCCGCCGAAGCGGTGCGAATCGGTGCTGCGACCGGCGGCTATCACGTCGTTGCACTCGACGAGCGCGGACAATCGTGGACAAGCGCTGAGCTCGCCGCAAAGCTCGCCGCGTGGCGCGAGCGCGCTCTCGCGGTTGCTTTCGTCGTCGGCAGTGCCGACGGGCTCGACCCCGGCCTCAAGCGCAACGCCGATGCCATCCTGGCGCTTTCCGCGCTAACATTGCCGCACGGGCTTGCAAGAGTCGTGCTGGTCGAGCAGCTGTATCGGGCAGCCAGCATGCTGTCGGGGCATCCGTACCATCGCCAATGAGCACGCTGTTCATGCTGACCGAGCGTCCGTCGGTCTACCTGGCATCGAAAAGCCCGCGCCGGCAGGAATTGCTGCGGCAGATCGGCGTCGAATTCGAGGAGCTCCTGCTGCGCGAGCAGCCCGGCCGCCGGCGCGACATTGTCGAGGTCCCGCGCAAGGCCGAAGCGCCGTCCGAATACGTCAAGCGAGTCGCGCGTACGAAGGCCGCTGTCGGCTGGCATCGGATGGGCCGGCGTGAACTGCCGCCGAAGCCGGTGCTCGCGGCGGACACCGAAGTCGTCGTCGACGGCGTCGTGCTGGGCAAGCCGGACGACGCGGCCGATGCGGTGTCGATGCTGGCGCGGTTGTCGGGCCGCACGCACGACGTCCTGACCGCGGTGGCACTCCGCTGGAACGCACAGATCGTGCTGGGCCTGTCGGTGTCTCGCGTCAGCTTTCGCGCCATCGCGCATGACGAGATCGAACGCTACATCGCGACCGGCGAGCCGTTCGACAAGGCCGGCGCCTACGCGATCCAGGGACGCGCCGCCACGTTCGTCAGCCGCATCGAGGGCAGCTACTCCGGCGTGATGGGGCTGCCGCTGTACGAAACCGCCGAGATTCTCGCCAAGATCGGATTCCACGTCATATGAAGCCTCCTGGTGACCTGCTGTACACTCCGCTTGCCCGTTCGGCGCCGCCGGCCGAGGCGGCTGCCGCACTGTATCCGCAGCCAGCCGCGTCCGAGCTTCCGGCCGCCTCCTCCCAGCACGCTCATGCCATGAGTCACGACATCCTCATCAACGTCACGCCGCAGGAGACGCGCGTCGCGATGCTCGAGCAGGGCGTCGTGCAGGAATTGCACATCGAGCGCGCCAGCGCGCGCGGCCTGGTCGGCAACATCTACCTGGGTCGCATCGCGCGCGTCCTGCCCGGGATGCAGTCGGCTTTCATCGAGATCGGTCTGGAGCGCGCCGCCTTCCTGCACATCGCCGACATCTGGGAGCACCGCCAGAACGGCCATGAGAACCGGCCGATCGAGCGCATCCTGCACGAAGGTCAGTCGCTGCTGATCCAGGTGATCAAGGAGCCGATCGGCACCAAGGGCGCGCGCCTGTCGACGCAAATCAGCCTGGCCGGAAGGTTGCTGGTGTACCTCCCGCAGGACTCGCACATTGGCATTTCGCAGCGTATCGGGGACGAAGCCGAGCGGGAGAGCTTGCGTGAAAAGCTGCAGCAGCTGCTGCCGGAGGGGCTCGCCGGCGGCTTCATCATTCGCACGATGGCGGAAACCGCCAGTGAGCGTGAAATGCAGAACGACATCGAGTACCTGACCAAGCTTTGGCGCGACTTGACCGAAAAGTCGCGTACGGTGCCGGCGCAGTCGCTCGTCTACCAGGATCTGAACCTGGCGCAGCGCGTTCTGCGCGACATGACGACCGAGGAAACGTCGCGCATCCTGGTCGATTCGCGCGAGACGTTCCAGAAAATGCAGGAATTCGCGGCGCAGTACACTCAGAACATTCTCGATCGCATCGAGCACTATGCCGGGGACCGACCGCTGTACGATCTGCACGGGGTCGAGGACGAAATCCAGAAGGCGCTGGCACGACGGGTCGACTTGAAGTCGGGCGGCTACCTGATCATCGACCAGACCGAGGCGATGACGACGATCGACGTCAACACCGGCGGCTTTGTCGGCGGACGTAGTTTCGACGACACGATATTCAAGACCAATCTCGAAGCGGCGCAGGTGATCGCGCGGCAGCTGCGCCTGCGCAATCTCGGCGGCATCATCATCATCGATTTCATCGACATGGAGAATGCCGACCATCGCGCGTCGGTACTCGCCGAATTCAACAAGGCGCTGGAGCGTGATCGTACGCGGCTGACCGTCAACGGCTTCACGCAGCTGGGCCTGGTCGAGATGACGCGCAAGCGCACGCGGGAAAGCCTGGCCCACGTGCTGTGCGAGCCCTGTGCGACCTGCGGCGGGCGCGGCGAAATCAAGACGGCGCAGACAATCTGCTACGAGATCCTGCGCGAGGTCGTGCGCGAGGCCCGACAGTTCAATGCCCGGGCCTTTCGCATCCTCGCCTCGCAGTCGGTCATCGACCTGTTCCTCGAGGAGGAATCGCAAAGCCTCGCCCAGCTCGGCGATTTCATCGGCAAACCGATTTCGCTGCAGGTCGAATCGATCTATACGCAGGAGCAGTACGACATCGTGCTGATATGAGCGCGCCGTCCCCCAACGCCCGGCCGGCGGCGAACGGATGCCGCCCCACGCGAGGCTCGTACGAACCCGAAAGCTAGCCGCCGTCGCACGCGGGCAGCGGCATCGTGCGCCGGCGCCGCACCGGCGTCCCACCGATGATGGCCAAGCTCTGGTCGGCAACGCGCGCATTCGTCGCGCGGCTGTTCCGCCGCAAGCCAGCCGAGCCTGGCCATTTCGTCGCCGAGAGCAAGCTGTCGTGGCGCGGCTGGCTCGCCGTCACGCCATGGCTCTGGCCGTCGCGCCAATACCTGGTTTACGTGCCGCGTGCCTACGGCGGCTGGAGGCGGCGGCCGCTACTGGTGCTGCTGCACGGCTGTCGCCAGACGCCGGAGGATTTCGCCGCTGCCACCCGAATCGCGGCGCTCGCCGACAGCAACGGGTGGCTGGTCCTGCTGCCGCGGCAGTCCGGCAAGGCCAACGCGTGGACTTGCTGGAACTGGTTCGACAAGGCAACCAGCGCGGGGCGCGGCGAGGCAGCGATCATCGCCGCGCAGGTGCGTGCCGTGCGCCGCGCGTATCGCGTCCATCCGCGGCGGATATTCGCGGCCGGCATGTCTGCGGGCGGCTGCCTCGCCGCGGTGCTGGGCTTGCGCTATCCGGCGCTCTTCGCCGGCGTGGCCGTGCATTCCGCGGTCGCCTGCGGCGCGGCGTCGGGGCCGCTGACCGCAATGCGCGTGCTCGCCGACGGTGCCGACACGGCGGTCGAGCAGATTGCCGCGACCGCGCGCGACGACGCGCCCAGGCGTGCGCTGCCGGTCCCGCTGCTGGTCGTGCACGGCGCGGACGACCACGTCGTCGCGCTGCGCAACGCGCGGCAGCTGGTGCGCCAGTACCTGGTCTTCAATGGCCGTCTCGACGCGCAGGCGATGCCGCCGGACGAGTTGCCGCCGCCAGACCGGGAGACGACGCAGCAGGTCGCGCCGGGACGCACGGCGACGACGACCGAGTATCGCAACGGCCTTCGCACGCTGGTGCGCATCGTCCGCGTCGAGGGCCTGGGCCACGCCTGGAGTGGAGGCGACGCGAGCTTCCCGTACAATGATCCACAGCCGCCCGACGCGACGGCGCTGCTCGGCGCATTCGTCGCCGACGAGATCCGTTAACGACGGCAGCGAGGAGTAAGGCCCATGGCAGTGGCAGGCATGAACCACTTCACCGTCCTGACCGACGACGTCGACAACACGGTGGAATTCTACGGCGACCTGCTGGGCCTCGAGCCCGGTCCCCGGCCGAAACTCAACTTTCCCGGTGCGTGGCTCTATGCCGGCGGCAAGCCGATATTGCACGTCGTCGGCGGCAGACTGAAAACCGAGTTGAGACCGGGTGTGATCGACCACATGGCGTTCAGCGGCAACGATCTTGACGCCAGCTTGTCAGCGCTCAAGGCACGCGGGGTGGAATACAACTGCCGGCAGCAGGTCGATACCGGCCTGTGGCAGGTCTTTTTTCTCGATCCCAACGGCGCCAAGATCGAGCTCGATTTCGCCGCCACCGAGCGCACCGGCACCTGATGCGCTCCGGGCGCGCGACGCTCGACCATCTGGTCGTCGCCGCCGACACGCTGGAACAAGGAGAGGACCATCTCGCTTCGCTCCTGGGCGTTCGCCCCCGGCGCGGCGGCAGGCACCGCGCGATGGGGACGCATAACAGCCTGCTCAAGTTGGGCGAGCGCTGCTATCTCGAGCTTATCGCCATCGATCCCGACGCCGCTTCGCCGGCGCGGCCACGCTGGTTCGATCTGGATCGTCCGGCGATGCGCGCGCTGCTGGCGCAGCGGCCCCGGCTGATCCACTGGGTAGCCCGCACCGACGACATCGAGGCCGCGCGCCTGACGTGCCCGATCGATCCGGGCCCGGTGCACGCGATGTCGCGCGGCGACTTCGGTTGGCGCATCACCATCCCCGACGATGGCAGCCGGCCCGGCGCGGGTGTCCTGCCGACGCTGATCCAGTGGGACGATGCGCGGCATCCGGCGGACGACATGCCCGATGCCGGCGTGCTCGTGGCCGCGCTTGCCGCGGCGCATCCGGAACCGGGTTCGATGCGGGCGGTGCTGGCAGCCCTGGCCTTAAGCGACACGCTCAAAGTCACCTTCGACGCCGCGCCTCGGCTCGCCGCAATGCTTTCGACGCGGCGCGGCACCGTGACGCTGTAGTATCGCTTCGCGCTGGGCGTTGTCACGAGCCAAGTCCGTTCGGTGTCGCGGCCGCTTATCCGCCGCGCTGGACGCCGATCGCCAGAATCAGGGTTTCGACGCGGCAGCGTCGGCGGCGGCGAGCTCGCCATAGACGACGCGCGCGATTGCCAGCAGCTGCGCCCTGTCGACCCTGCCCGAAAGCGCGTAGCCACAGGCGTCGTCGATCCAGTAGAACACGCCGACGCCATCCTCCAGCGCGTAGCGGAACGCCGACTCGGACGTGTGCTCGTTGTCCTTGCGCACCAGCAGCGAAATGCGCTGCTTGTCGGCGTTCTCGTACATGAACAGCGCGGCCGGCCTTTGATTGCCGGCGACCAGCCGCCCGCCCACCAGATCGTAGCCCATCGCGTGCAGATTCGGCGCGTGCAGCGGGAAATTCAGGCGCTTCGAAAGCCACCGCACCATGCGATCCTCTTCGTTGGCCCAGATCTCGACCGGACGGTTCGGGTCGGTCGCATACAGCGCGTGGGTCAGCGCCGCTTCGCGGGGAAACGTCGTCGGCGTGCCTTCAAGCTGAAGGACTTCGCCGCGTCCCATCCAGCCGAGCCCGATACCGATGACCAGCGTCGCGGCGCTTGCCAGTGCCGGCAGCGCCCAGCGTGTGCGTGGCGGCTTCCTGCCGCCCGGCGGCTGCGCCGCAGCGATCAGCTCGCGCGGCAGCGGCTCGGCCAACCACGGATCGAACGCGTCGCGCAGATCGGCGTTCTGCTGGCGGATCGCGGCCACGCGCGCCGCGAGCACCGGGTCAGCCTCGAGCGCGGCCGCGACGCTGGCCCGGCGCGCCTCGGGCAGCTTACCGTCGGCGTACGCGTGCACGTCGTCGTCGGATAATGGCAGGTTGGAGCTCATTTGATCACTTTCAGCGGGGCCGGCGAAACCTCGGCCATGCGGCGCAGTTTTTCCCGCGCGCGATTGAGACGGGACATCACCGTGCCGATCGGCACGCATTGCACCCGCGCGATCTCCTCGTAGCGCAGCTCCTCGACCGCGGCGAGGATCAGCACTTCGCGCTGCTCGACAGGAAGGCGGGCTATTTGCGCGAATACCTCGGCGAGCTCGACCCGGTCGGACTGGGTCGCGCGAACCGGTATTTCCCAACCCGCGACGGGGCCGTCGTCGGCATCCAGCGAACTTTCCGCAAGCTCGCGCCGGCGCACGGCGAACTGGTTGACGTGGACGTTGTGCATGATCGTGAATAGCCAGGCGCGCAGATCGCTGCCGGGCTGCCACAGTCGCCGCTTTTCCCAGGCGCGCGCCAGCGTGTCCTGCACCAGATCGTCGGCCCGATTCAGATCGCCGGTCAGCACGCGTGCATAGCGCCGCAGACGCGGCAGCGCCGCGACCAGATCCGGGTGAGGCAGCGAATCCGACATCTGCGGCTCGATAGGCGTCAGACCGCTCGGGGCGGCGCGTTATCTCGGGTGGCGGCTGCCGCGTGCGCCGGGCTCCATGACCAGGCAAACGGGCAGGCGGCCGAGGCTATTCCCTGCCTCGAGCCGCGGCGGCGATGCGGCGTCGCCATTGCGACGCATGCGGGTCCCGTATCAGCCTTTGACGGCGTGCCAGACGCCATTGAAGCCGTCGCCGGTCATGTCGCCGGGCTTCTGATCTTTCGACCAGTGATAGAGCGGCTTGCCCTTAAACGCCCACTGCTTGGTCCCGTCGTCGCGCGCAACGATCGACCAGTCGCCGGACGCCTTCGCATCGCCGGTGACGAGCAGCGGCGGCCAATTCGCTGCGCAAGGGCCGTTGCATGTGCTCTTGCCGCCGGCGTCCTTGTCGAACGAGTACAGCGTCATCCCGGCGCTGTCTGTCATTACGCCACCTGCCATCTTGGCCGGGGCCGGTTGTGCGAGTGCTGCGCCCGAGAACGCGATCGCGGCAAAAAGGCCGACTGCTGTCCTACGTATCTTCATCTTCATCGGATCCCCTGTTTGATGGTTGTAGAGCAAAGCTGCGAATCGCGCTACGGCAGCGTAAACATGCGCCGCGGCGTCTTATTCCCGGTGATGCCACGCGCGCGGGTCATCCGGGTGGTGGCGGCGGCTGCCGGCGGCTGCGCTGAATCGCCAGCACCAAGCTGGCGCGCAGGCGTTCCGTCGCGAGTATCAGCTGATGGATCTCGTTGCCGCTCTTGCGCGCGATGTGGCTGACCCCCAGATCGGCCTGCTCGCCGACGGAAATCCGTCCGGCGGCAGCGGTCAGGCGGCGAACGGGCCGCACGACGGCAAACTGAATGAACAGGACGGCAATCAGGAATGCGCTCAGCAGCAGCGCGATCTGCACCGGTCCGACGACGCTGGTCGCCACCGACCAGAACGAGCGCGTGGGCAGGCGCACGCTGATGATGCCGGCGACCTCGCCTTCGCGAAAGCCGAAGCCGCGCTCGGTGCCGTAGCGGACCTTGACGTCGGCCGGGGCGTTTTCGGCGCTGGCGTGACAGCTCAGGCACGAGGCCTTGACGTAGAGGGTGCGCGCGTAGCGATAGGTGTCCGGCAACATCTCGAAGTATTCGGCGAGGTGCTTGCTGCGGATCGCGTCGAGCGCCTTGGCCTCGAATGCGTCCGGCTTGTTGACCGGGTTCATGAAATTATGCGAAGTGACGCGAAACTTCGCCGGTGAGCCCGACTTCTCGACGACCTCGGAAAACTCGCGCTGCGCCAGCGCCGGATTCTTCGAGTA
>JBDTXW010000116.1:0-8711 GCA_040005975.1 Betaproteobacteria bacterium
AGGATCACGCGCGGCATCGCGTTCATCGCCTTGATGTAAGGGTCGGCCAGGGTCGACGCGGTAGGTGCCAGCGCGAGCCAGAGTCCGAAGACGAGTCCCAGCAAGGTGCCGATCGCGAAGGCCAGCAGGGTTTCGACCAGCGTCACCCACAGGTGCACATAAATGCTGCCGCCGGTAAACCAGGTCCAGATGCGGCGGAACACCTCGAGCGGCTGGCCGAAAAAGAACTTGGCGCGCGTGGGATCGTCGAACCAGAAGGGCGGAATCAATCCGGGCTCGGTCATCGCGTACCAGAACAGGAACACGCCGCCCAGCAGAAGCGCATGGTAGAGCAGCAGCCGCGCGCGCGGCGAGTTGAGCATCATCGGCGTCGACGAAGGCTCATTGGCTCTTCCGGCTCTGCGCGTAGCCTTTGAGAACCTCGTCCTTCATCGCGTGCCAGATGTCGCCGTGGATCTCGACAAAGCGTGGCGTCATGCGAATCTCATTGACGTCGCGTGGCCGCGGCAGATCGATGACGAACTCGCCGATCGGATGCGTCCCGGGGCCTGCCGACAGCACGATGACTCGGTCCGAAAGCGCGATCGCTTCCTCCAGGTCGTGCGTGATGAACAGCACCGATTTGCGGTCGGCCGACCAGAGCTCGAGCAGCTCGTTCTCCATCAGCTGGCGCGTCTGCACGTCCAGCGCCGAGAACGGCTCGTCCATCAGAAGGATCTTGGGATCGAGAATCAGCATTTGCGCCAGCGCGACTCTCTTGCGCATGCCGCCCGAGAGTTGGTGCGGAAAGCGGCTCGCGAATCCGGTCAGTCCGACCCTTGCCAGCCACGCGTGGCCGCGCGCTTCGGCTTCGGCTGCGTCGACGCCGGCGAATTGCAGCCCGGCGAGCACATTGTCAAGCGCGCTCCGCCACGGCATCAGCGAATCGGCCTGGAACATGTACCCGGCGCTGCGGTTGATGCCGGCCAGTGATCCGCCGCGTACGCGAACCTCCCCGGCCGACGGTGCAAGAAGACCCGCGGCGACGTTGAGTAGGGTCGACTTGCCGCAGCCGGTCGGTCCGACGACCGAGACGAATTCGCCCTCGCCGACGGCGAGCGTCGTGTCGCGCACCGCGGTGTAACGATCGCCCGGCCGCTCGCGCGAGGCGAACGTGCACGATATGTGCTCGAGCGCCAGCGCCAGCTCGAGGCCGGCGCCCGGGGCGGATTGCATGCCGCTTACTTGTTGTATTTGACCAGCGCTTTTTCGACGTAGCCGTTGTCGAAGGTCTGCGTGAGGTTGATCGCGCTCGGCTTGACCGCGGGATTGAACGCCGCGAGATATTTCAGCGTATTTTCGGCGCCTTCCTTGGTGAACCTGCCGTCGGGCGAGAACGCGTCCTTGACCTTGTTGTAGCTCGCGAGATACCCGGCCTTGTTGCCGAGCAGATATTCGGGCGGGACGGTCGCCAGAACCTGGTCCGGCGTCGCCTTCTGCAGCCACAGAAGCGCGCGTACCATCGCGTTGGTCAGCGCCTGCACGGTGTTCGGATTCTTTTTCACGAAATCGATCGGCGCATACAAGGCAGCGGCCGGCATCTCGGCGCTTCCGAACACCGCCGCCGTGCCCTTGGCCGTGCGCGTATCGGCGATCACGACGATGTCGCCCTTCGATTCGAGGATCGTGATCACCGGATCGACGTTCGAGATCGCATCGATGTTGCCCGACTCGACCGCCGCGATGGCGCCCGCCGCCGTGCCGACCCCGATGATCGACACGTCATCGCCCTTGAGCCCCTCCTTGGCGAGCATGTGCAGCACCAGTCGATTGGTGCTCGAGCCCGGCGCGCTGACGCCGATCTTCATGCCCTTGAGGTCTTTCGGCGATTTGTAAGCCGCTGCCTTCGACTTGACGATGCCCATCGAGATCGCGGGGTAGCGTCCCTGCAGGACAAAGCCCTGCATGTTGAGGCCTTTCGGCTGCTGGTCGATCGTGTTCTCCCAGGCACCGGAAACGACGTCGGCGCTGCCGCCGACCACCGCCTGCAGCGCCTTCGAGCCGCCCTCGAAATCGCTGATTTCGACGTCGAGTCCCTCGTCCTTGAAATAACCGAGACGCTCGGCGATCGTCAGCGGCAGATAGTAGAACCCGGCCTTGCCGCCGACGGCGATACTGACCTTCGGCTTTTCGATCTTGCCCTGCGCCTGCGCAACGAACGGCAGTGCGCCGGCGACGGTCGCGCAAACGGCGAGCGCGAGCATGCGGAATAACTTCATTGAATCCTCCAGGTGCGATAACGGCGCGGGGCCGTGCCATGGCGCCCGCATGATCGGAATGTCACGTCGGGACGGTCGATGCTCACATAGCGTCCACGGTGTGTCAACGCTGCAGCCGATCGTCGTCTGCTGATGAGACCGTTCAGTGGCTCGCCAACTCGGGCGGCGCCGGATGCAGATCGCTCGACTTCCCTGCCTTGACGACCTGGCCCGGCAGATCGTGGCCGACGATCTCGCCCAGCCGTCGCGATGTCGCGAGCAACAGGTCCAGGTCGACGCCGGTCGCGTAGCCCATGCAATGCAGCATGTGCACCAGATCTTCGGTACAGATGTTGCCGGTGGCGCCCGGCGCGAACGGACACCCGCCCAGGCCACCGAGACAGCCTTCGTAGCGCACGACACCGGCGGCGAGTCCCGCCAGCACGTTGGCGAGTCCCATGCCGCGCGTATTGTGGAAGTGGAGCGCGAGCTCGAGCTCGGGCCAGCGCTCGCGCACGCGCCGAACCAGCGCCTCGACCTGCCGCGGATTGGCCATGCCGGTGGTGTCGGCCAAGGTGACGCCCGCCACTCCGAAGTCGACGTATCGCGCGACGCCGTCGAGCACCTGCTGCTCCGGGATGACGCCCTCGAACGGGCAGCCGAACGATGTCGCCAGCGCGCCGATCACCGTCTTGCCGCTGCCGCGCATGACGTCGAACACTTCGGCGAAACCGGCGAACGATTGCGCGACCGTCCGCCGCACGTTGGCGCGATTGTGCGTCTCCGATATCGAGACGACCAGCGCCAATTCGTCGACGTCGGCGGCGAGAGCGCGCTCAGCGCCGCGCGCGTTCGGTATCAGCCCGACATAGGTGACCGACGGGTTGCGCGTGATGCCTGCCATCACGGCTTCGGCGTCGCGCAGGTTCGGCACCGCCTTGGGCGAGACGAACGAGGTCGCTTCGATCTTCGCCACGCCGGTCGCCGAAAGCCGGTCGATCAGCTCGATCTTGCGCTCGGTCGGGATCCATTGCGGCTCGATCTGCAAGCCGTCGCGGGGAACGACGTCGTGAATGAAAACGCGTTGGCTCATCGTCTGCCTTTTAGATCGTTCCGGCGGCGCGCAGCCGCGCGATGTCGCTCTCGCCGTAGCCGATCGTGCGCAAAACCTCGTCGGTGTGCTCGCCCAGCGCCGGCCCGATCCAGTCGATGTCGCCCGGCGTCGCCGACAGCTTGGGCACGACACCGGGAAACTTCATCGGCGTGCCGTCGGGCAGTCGCATCTGGCGGATCATTTCGCGGGCGAGATACTGCGGGTCGGCGACGATGTCGGCGGCCGTGTAGATCTTGCCGTGCGGCACGTCGGCGGCCTTGAGCGCTGCCAGCACGCCGTCGAGGTCGTGCGCGGCGGCCCAGTCGCCGATCGCCCCGTCGATCTCCGCCGTGCGCTTGACCCGGCCGAGATTGTTCGCAAGCCTCGGGTCCTGTCCGAGATCGTTGCGTCCGATCGCATGCATCAGGCGCTTGTAGATGCTGTCGCCGTTGCCGGCGATGACGACGCTGTGGCCGTCGCGGGTCGTGTAGGTGTTCGACGGCACGATGTTGGTGAGGCCGGTGCCGATACGGCCCCGCGATTCGCCGAAGATGTCGTAGTCGGGAACCAGGCTTTCCATCATGTTGAACACGGCCTCGTACAACGCCACGTCGACGACCTGGCCCTTGCCGCCGCTTGCTTCGCGATGATGCAGCGCCATTAGCACGCCGATGACGCCGTGCAGGGCCGCCAGCGCATCGCCGATACTGATATTCATGCGCACCGGCGGCCTGTCCGGAAAGCCGGTGACGTGCCGCATGCCGCCCATCGATTCGCCGACCGCACCGAACCCCGGCTGGTCGCGATACGGCCCGGTCTGGCCGAAGCCCGACAAGCGCAGCAGGATCAGCCCCGGATTGTCCGCGGCGAGCGCGTCGTAGCCGAGGCCCCATTTTTCCAGCGTCCCCGGACGGAAATTCTCGATCACGATGTCGGCCTCGCGGGCGAGGCGGCGCACGATCTCCTGGCCCTCGGGGAGCCGCAGGTTCACGGTGACTGATTTCTTGTTGCGCGCCTGCACGTACCACCAGAGCGACGTTCCCTCGTGCAGAAGCCGCCACTGCCGCAGCGGGTCGCCGCCATCGGGCGATTCGATCTTGATGACCTCGGCGCCGAACTCGGCCAAGACCTTGCCGGCGAACGGGCCGGCGATCAACTGTCCGAGCTCGAGGACCTTGAGACCGGCCAGCGGACGGGCGTTCGGTACGGACGAAGGCATCGAGGGGACGTTCATCGGCGCAGTGGCGCGACAGGCACGGCGTTCGACGTCGATTCTACCAACATCGGCATCGGCGGCGACTTAGATGATGCCGCCGGCGCGCCGCGCGCGAAGCGCTTCCTCGAGATGCGGCAGCTTGCCAGCCATCTCGGTACCGACGAAAAGCTGCGGATCGGACGGCGGGCTCACGTTTTCCTTTTTCTCGCGCTCGGCGATGCGCATGCGCGCCTGCTCGAATGCCTTGAGGAACGAATCCTCGAAATGCAGCGCCTGCTGGAACAGCGCTTCGGCGAAAAACGTTGCATCGCTGTCGGTCCCGCAGCCGAACGACGTGCGATCTGCCGCCGACGCCGTCATGATCAGCGTGTTGTCGTTCTTCAGCGGCTCGACATAACCGCCCGAATAGCACGCCGACACGATGACGATGCGCCACTTGATGCCCGCATCGTCCAGCATTTCACGCAGCGCCTGGGGCGAAAGCTCGTCCAGCTCGAGCGGCGGAAACTCGGCCGCGAGGCGGTAGTCCCGCCCGCCGTGGCTTTCGAGAAAGATCAACACGACGTCGTCGTCGACATCGATCGTCGCGCCAATCTCGTCCAGCGTGTCACGCAGATTGCTGACGGTCGCCAGAGGAACGTCGAGCACCGTGCGCGGATTGTTGATCAGCGTTACCGAGCGTCCGTCGGTGTCGAAACGCTGGTCGAACAGCTCGCGGGCAGCGACGATGTCCTTGCGGAAGACATCTTCCGCCGCGTCCGGCGCGAAGCCGACGAAATACAGATCGGTGACACCGGGACGCTGGTCCTCGAGATCGTTGAGCGCATCGTTGAGGAGCTGTGGCTGCGCGGCCAGCGCCGCCTCGGAGGCGGGACTCGGAAAGCGCGTGTCGCGCGCCTCGGTGGTCGAAGGCGCGATCCACCACGTCGCTTCGGGCAGGAGGGGCGCAAACAGCCACATCGGACTGATCAGCACCACTGCCGCCACCGCCGAGCGCAGCCAGTAATGCGGCCGGGGTGGCGCAAGGCTCACGGCCGCCGCGCGCCAAAGCCAGAACGCCGTCCACAGCGTGATGATCCATTGACTGTGCAGCGTCTGACCCAAAACCGAGAGCTCGCTGTGTATCCCGGCCAGCACAACGCGCGCGATCTGCAGCGGCCACTCGCTGGCCAGAACAATCACCGGCAGCGCGAGCCCGTATCCCGGCTGGCGGAACGCGCGCGCCAGCAGCGCCGCGAGCAGCATCAGGACCGCGCCGAAGAACATCTCCCCAACGAGACCATGCATCGTGAACACCGCATCCGCTTCGCTCTGCATCCAGTCGACGCCGAGGTCGACCAGCGCTGAAAAGACGAACAGCGCCAGGAGCTGCGGCACGCCGATGCGGAAGTCGAGGCGCTCCACCGGCAGGCCGAACGCGATACGCCCGCCGCAGCCGAGATTGCGAAAGAGGTCGCGCAGTAACATCGGTCTCAGCGAGCGGCGGCCGCCATCAGGCCGCGCGCGCGGCGATGTACGACTTCACGGCGTCTGCGTCGGGCGGAAGGACACTGTAGCGCTGCGGACGCTCCTCGAGCCCGGCGTACGCGCGCGGCCGCGCGGCTTCCTGGCCGAGCGCCTGCCGTATGGTCGTCGCGAACTTTGCAGGCAGCGCGGTCTCGATGCAGATCAGCGGAATGCCTTTTTCGCGTTGCTCGAGCCCGACCTTGATGCCGTCGGCGGTGTGCGGGTCGACGACAATGCGGTAATCGTCGGCGACCGCCTGGATCGTCGTGATGCGGTCGGCATGGGTGCTCCTTCCCGACACGAAGCCCGAATCGCGCAGCCGCGCCTCGAGCGGCGTGCCGGCCAGGTCGAAGCCGCCGTCGCGATCCACCTGAGTCCAGAGCTCGCGCACCTTGGCCGCGTCGCGATCGGCCAGGTCGAAGACGAAGCGCTCGAAATTCGAAGCCTTGGAGATATCCATCGACGGGCTCGATGTCTGCAAGGTTTCCTCCGCGCGGCGAACACGGTAGCGGCCGCTTCGGATGAACTCATCGAGCACGTCGTTCTCATTGGTCGCCAGGATCAGGCGGCGGATCGGCAAGCCCATCTGCCGGGCGACATGGCCGGCCAGGATGTTGCCGAAATTGCCCGAAGGGACGGCAAACGAGACCTGCTCGCTGTCGCTCCTCGTGGCCGCGAAATAGGCCTTGAAGTAATAGACGATTTGCGCTGCGACCCTTGCCCAGTTGATCGAGTTGACCGTGCCGATGCGCATGTCGCGCTTGAACGCCGCATCGGCGCCGATTGCCTTGACGATGTCCTGGCAGTCGTCGAACACACCCTCGATCGCGATATTGAATATGTTGGGATCGGTGAGCGAGTACATCTGCGCAGTCTGAAACGGGCTCATGCGATCCTTGGGGGAAAGCATGAAGACGCGGATCCCGCGCTTGCCGCGCATCGCATACTCGGCCGACGACCCGGTGTCGCCCGACGTGGCGCCGAGGATGTTCAACTCGCGCTCACCCTTGGCCAGCGTGTGCTCGAACAAGTTGCCCAGGAGCTGCATCGCGACGTCCTTGAATGCCAGCGTCGGACCGTTCGACGCGCGCAGCAGCAGCACGCCGGGTCCGAGGGTCACCAGCGGCGTGATATCGTCGCTGCCGAACGTGGCCTTAGTGTACGTGCGGTCGACCAGTACCTTGAGCTCCGCGACCGGGATATCGTCGGCGAAGCGCGACAGCAGCGCGAGCGCGAGGGCGCGGTAATCGAGCGGGCGCAGCGCCGCCAGGTCCGGTCCGGCAAGGCGCGGATAGGCCGCCGGGACGGTCAGGCCGCCGTCGGGCGCAAGGCCTTCGAGCAGGATCGAGGAAAAGGGCTGCGACAGCATGCCGCCGCGCGTGCTGATGTATTCCATCGCGGGGATGGGCTCGCGCCAGCGCTCGGGGCTCGCGCTAGCGCTCCGGCGCGAAGTCGACCTCGCGCACCGATTTCTGCACGCGCAGCCGCTCGACGTTGCCGCGAATCTGCTCGCGCAGCGCAAGGCCGTTCGGCACCGCGTGCAACACCAGCAGCGGCGTCGTGCGGTCGGATGAGTTCAGCACGACGTCGGCCAGGCCGAACATGCGCAGAAAAAAGGGCTCGATCAGCGTCGTGTCTTTGACGCGGTAGAGCTCGATCGAATCGGTGCGCTTGGTCAGAATCCCCCGGGTCAAGCCGACGCGCTCGGTCGTCACCCGGTAGCGGAAGAACTTGAGGGCGACGTAGCGCCAGAGCGCGACGACGAGAGGGACGAACAGCACCCAGAGCGCCTCCGGCGCAATCATCACGCCCGCAACGACGATCGCGGCGGCGACCAGCGCACAGGCGAGATAGGTCCCGAAGTTGGTGACCTGCGACGGATTCCCTTCCCAGACGACCGTTTCATTCGTGGTTTCCATGCTCGACCTCCTGTTGCCTTCAGTTCAGCTCTTCCATCCGGATGCGGACGACCTTGCCGCGCACCGTGGGTAACTCCTCGATCCGCGCGATCGCATCGACGACGCGGTGTTCGACCGAGCGATGCGTCAGCAGGATGATGTCGGTCTGCTCGGCGCCTTCGGACGGCTCCTTCTGGATCATCGCTTCGATCGAGATTTCGCGATCGGCGAGAACGCGCGTGATATCGGCCAGTACGCCGGGGCGGTCCTGCACGCGCATGCGCAGGTAATAGCTGGTCTCGACGTCGCCGATCGGCAGAATAGGCGTGTCGGAGAGCTGGTCGGGCTGGAACGCCAGATGCGGCACGCGGTGCTCGGGGTCGGCCGTGTGCATGCGGGTAACGTCGACCAGGTCGGCGATGACCGCGCTTGCCGTCGGCTCGGCGCCGGCGCCGGGGCCGTAGTACAGCGTCGGACCGACGGCATCGCCCTTGACCAGCACCGCGTTCATCGCGCCCTCGACGTTGGCGATCAGCCGCTTCTGCGGCACCAAGGTCGGATGCACGCGCAACTCGATGCCGTCGCGGCCGTTCACCCTGGCGCGGCGCGTGATCCCGAGCAGCTTGATCCGGTAGCCCAGCTCCTCGGCATAGCGTATGTCCTCGCGCGCCAAGCGGGAAATGCCCTCGGTGTACGCCTTGTCGAGTTGCATCGGCACGCCGAACGCGATCGCCGACATGATCGTCAGCTTGTGCGCGGCG
>JBDTXW010000117.1:0-8543 GCA_040005975.1 Betaproteobacteria bacterium
TGATCCAGAAAAAGCTGGCCGACATGCAGACCGAGATCACACTCGGCCTGCAAGGCTGCCTGCGTCTCGGTCGGCTGAAGGACGAGGGGAAGGCTGCGCCGGAGATTACGTCGATCATGAAGCGCAATTCCTGCGGCAAGGCGCTGGAGATCGCGCGGATGGCGCGCGACATGCACGGCGCCAATGGCATCGTCGACGAATTTCACGTGATCCGTCATCTGCTGAACCTCGAGACCGTCAACACCTACGAGGGCACGCATGACGTGCACGCGCTGATCCTCGGCCGCGCGCAGACCGGCATTTCGGCTTTCAGTTAGGCGTTCCGCGATGAAGCTGTACAACTATTTCCGCTCGTCGGCGGCGTATCGCGTGCGCATCGCGCTCCATCTGAAGGGGCTGGACTTCGAATACATTCCGGTCCACCTGGTCAAGGGCGAGCAGCACGCCGACTCGTATCGTGTGCTGAACCGGCAGGAGCTCGTGCCGACGCTTACCGACGGCGAAACGACGGTGCCCCAATCGCTGGCGATCATCGAATACCTGGATGAACGCCATCCGGAGCGGCCGCTGTTGCCTCCGACACCGGCCGCACGAGCGCGTGTGCGCGCGATCGCGCTGGCGATCGCCTGCGATATCCATCCGCTGAACAATCTGCGGGTGCTGCGTTATCTGAAGCACACGCTGGGCGTCGACGAGGAAGCGAAGGACGCCTGGTATCGGCACTGGATCGAAACAGGCCTTGCCGCGCTCGAGGCGCAGCTCGCCGCGGAAGCCGCGACGGGAACGTTCTGTCACGGAGATGCGCCGACTATCGCCGACGTCTGCCTGGTGCCGCAGCTCGCCAACGCACGGCGCACCAACGTTGCGCTCGAGCCCTATCCGACACTCGTGCGCATCGATGCCAGTTGCCGCGCGCTGGATGCGTTCGTCCGCGCGGCGCCCGATCGCCAGCCGGACGCGGCTTGAACGCGCACAACATGCAGCGACCCTCGATTCTTCCCTCAGCCGAGCCGACGATGAAATATGCGATTCCCGTCTGGGACATGCCCTCGGTGCCGGTCGCCGGCAGCGAGGAGCGGTTCCCCGTCCGCCACATCTACTGTGTGGGCCGCAACTATGCCGAGCACGCCAAGGAAATGGGCGGCGACGCCGCGAAGGAGCCGCCGTTCTTTTTCACCAAGCCCGCCGATGCGATCGTCCCGGTGCTGCCGCCGGCGACCGCCGACGTGCACTATCCGCTCGCGACCAAGAACTACCATCACGAGATCGAGCTGGTCGTCGCGATCGGCGCGCGCGGCACCCGAGTCGCTCCGGAAGGCGCCGAGGCGCTGATTTACGGCTACGCGGTAGGTCTCGACATGACACGCCGCGATCTGCAGCAGGCGATGCGCGAGATCAAGCGTCCGTGGGACATCGGCAAGTCGTTCGCGCAGGCAGCTCCGATCGGCCCGATCCACCGCGTGGCCGAAGTCGGGCATCCGAAGCGCGGCCGTATCGCACTCGAGGTCAACGGCGTGGCCAGGCAGCAGGGCGATCTCGCCGACATGATCTGGGACGTGCCGCACATACTGCATTTCCTGGCGCAATATTACGAATTGCTGCCCGGTGACCTGGTCTTCACGGGCACGCCCGCGGGTGTCGGTGCGGTCGTGGCCGGCGACCTCCTGGTGGGCAGGATCGAAAGCCTGGGCGAACTGCGCATACGCATCATCGGCGAAGAATCCTCCTGACCGTGTTGCCAGCCGACTTCGTCGAGCGCGAATACAACCTGCGCACCGCCTTTCCCGATCATCCGGAATGGTTTGCGCGATGGTCGGCCGAAAGCGCGTCGGCGCGGTCGCGCCTCGATTCGCGCCTGGGGCTGCGCTACGGCAGTGGACCGAAACAGACGCTCGACCTGTTTCCCGCGGAGAATCCGCGCGCCGCGCTGCTGTTCATACACGGCGGTTACTGGCGGGCGCTCGACAAGGATGACCATTCGTTCGTCGCGCCGGCATTCGTCGCGCAGGGTGTCGGCGTCGCGGTCATCAACTACGATCTGTGCCCCGACGTCAGCATCACGCACATCGTCGAGGAATGCCGGCAGGCGGTCGCGTGGCTGTGGCGCGAAGGCAAGAGCCACGGTGTGCCGGCGGAGCGGCTTTTCATCGCCGGCCATTCCGCCGGCGGCCATCTGGTCGCGATGCTCTACGCGACCGACTGGCGCCGCTACAACGTGCCGGTCGATGCAATCCGCGGCGGGCTGTCGATCAGCGGCGTATTCGATCTCGAGCCGCTGCTGCAGGTCTCGTTCAACGCCGACCTCAAGCTCGATAGCGACAAGGCGCGGGCATTGAGCCCGATTCATTGCACGGCGGCGGTGCGCGCACCGCTGCTGCTCGCGGTGGGCAGCGGTGAGACCAGCGAATTCGGCCGGCAATCGTGGTTGCTTTGGGAGCGCTGGCCGGAATGCCGTCCCGCCGCGACGCACAGTCCGCTTTTCATCGCCGGTCGCCACCACTACAGCGTCGTGTCGGAGCTCGGCGATCGCAAGAGCGAATTGACCGCCGCCACGCTGCAGATGCTGCTGGCCTGAAGCGTCGCGCCGAACGGTTGCGCGGTCCGGTCGAGGCCGCGCCGGCGCAGTATAATGAGCACTCCCGTCACGACCTGAGCCAGCCCTCGTGGAGCCTACCCGCCTGCACGCGATCGACAAGCCCGCCGCGCTTTCCCCGGCGGCGGCGCGCGCGATCAGTCCCATCCCCGAGATCATTGCCGAGGTCAAGGCGGGACGGATGGTCATCCTGGTCGACGAGGAGGATCGCGAGAACGAAGGCGACCTGGTCGTCGCGGCCGACGCCGTGACGCCGGACATCGTCAACTTCATGGCGCGGTTCGGCCGTGGCCTGGTGTGCATGCCGATCACCGAGGAGCGCGCACGCCAGCTCGATCTCGCGCTGATGACGCCGGTGAACCGTTCGGTCCACGGCACCAATTTTACTGTCTCGATCGAGGCCGCCAGCGGCGTGACCACCGGGATTTCGGCCGCCGACCGAGCGCACACGATCCGCGTCGCCTGCGCGCCGAATGCGCGTCCGGCTGACATCGTGCAGCCAGGTCATGTGTTTCCGCTGGTCGCCCATCGCGGTGGCGTCCTCGCCCGCGCCGGGCACACCGAAGCCTGCTGCGATCTGGCCGCCCTCGCCGAATTTTCGCCTGCCGCCGTCCTGTGCGAAATCATGAACGACGACGGGACGATGGCGAGGCTGCCGGACCTGATCGAGTTCGCGCGCCGGCACGGTCTCAAGATCGGCGCGATCACCGACCTGATCCACTATCGCAGCCAGACCGAGCGACTGATCGAGCGCGTCGGAGAGCGTTCGATCCGCACCGTTGCGGGTGACTTCCGCCTGGTGACCTTTCGCGACAAGCTGACCGACGCGACGCACCTCGCGCTGGTCCGCGGCGACATCGTGCCCGAGCGCGAAACTGTCGTGCGCGTGCACGAGCCGCTGTCGGTCGTCGACCTTCTCGACTACGGCAGCCGCGTGCATTCGTGGACGATACCGGCGGCGCTGGAGCGGCTCGCGCGCGCGGAGCGCGGCGTGCTGGTGCTGCTGCACCGCCCCGAATCGGCGCTGGACGTGCGCGATCGCGCGCTCGCCGACCGGCCGCGTGTCGAAACCAAGATGGACCTGCGCAATTACGGCATCGGTGCGCAGATCCTGCGCGACCTGAATGTCGGCAAAATGCGTCTGCTGGCACGCCCGCGCAAAATGCCCAGCATGGCCGGATTCGATCTCGCCGTCACCGGCTACGAGGAGTTTCCGCCTCGCGCCGCGTCGGCCTGAACTCGCCGCGCGACGGAATCGCCGGCAGCGGCAGGCGAACCGCCGAATACGATGTCGATCCGTAGAATCGTTCCGAGCTCGCGCGCCGGACATTTGCGCGTCGGCATTGTGCTGTCGCGCTTCAACCCGGCAATCGGCGATGCGCTGCTGGTCGGCGCCGAGCGCGCGCTGGCCGAGTCGGGCGTCGCCGACTCGGCGGTCACGATCGCGACCGTCCCCGGCGCGCTGGAAGCGCCGCTGGCGCTGCAACGCATGGCGCAGACTGGCGATTACGATGCGCTGGTCGCGCTCGGTGCGGTCATTCGCGGCGAAACCTACCACTTCGAGATCGTCGCCAACGAATCGGCGGCAGGGGTCGCCAGCGTGCAGCTCGAATTCGGCATCCCGATCGGCAACGGCATCCTGACCACCGAGACCGACGTCCAGGCTTCAGCGCGCGCCGAGGCCAAGGGACGCGACGCCGTGCTCGCCGCGCTGGAGATGGCGAACCTGCTCGACGCGATCGATGAGCAGTAGTCCGCGCCGCCGCGCGCGCGAATTCGCGCTGCAGGGTCTGTACCAATGGCTGCTCTCGGGCAACGATCCGGCGGCGATCCGTGGCCAGCTCGCCGAGAGCGCCGGTTTTGCCCGCTGCGACAGCAAGCTGTTCGACCGGCTGTGGCAGGGGGTCACCGCCGAATACCAGGCGCTGCAGGATGCTTACGCGCCGTACCTCGACCGCAAGCCGGGCGAGGTCTCGCCGATCGAAAAGAGCATTCTCACCATCGGCGCATGGGAGTTGCTGCATGCGCCCGACGTGCCATTCCGCGTCGCGATCAACGAGGCGGTCGAGCTGGCGAAGGCCTACGGCGGCACCGACGGCTACAAATACGTCAACGGCGTGCTCGACAAGCTGGCAGCAACCGCGCGCACGGCGGAAGCCGGTTGACCGAATTCGAGCTCATCGACCGGTTCTTCCGCCGTCCGGCGCGCAATGCTGTGCTCGGCGTCGGCGACGACGCGGCGCTCGTCGCGCCGTCGCCCGGGTACGAAATCGCCGCGTCGGTCGACATGCTCGTCGAGGGCCGCCATTTTTTTGCCGACGCAGACGCCGAGGCGCTCGGGCACAAGGCGCTGGCCGTCAACCTGTCCGACCTGGCGGCGATGGGCGCGACTCCGCGCTGGGCGCTGCTGGCCTGCGCGCTGCCCGCGGTTGACGAGCACTGGGTTGCGGCGTTCGCGCGCGGGTTTTTCGCGCTCGCCGATGCGCACGGCGTCGATCTCGTCGGCGGCGATACGACGCGCGGTCCGCGCAATCTTTGCGTCACCGTGCTGGGTGAAGTGCCTCGCGGCGCGGCGCTGCGACGCAGCGGTGCGCGCGACGGGGATCCGATTTGGGTCTCGGGCCATCTCGGCGACGCGGCGCTGGCGCTTGCGCACCGCCAGGGCCGCGTTCGACTCGACGCCAGCGATCTCGCAAGTTGCGAGATCGCGCTTGTGCGGCCCGTGCCGCGCGTCGCGCTGGGCCGATGCTTGCGCGGCATCGCCACCGCCGCGATCGATATTTCCGACGGCCTGGTCGGCGACCTTGGCCACGTGCTGCAAGCCTCGCAGATCGGCGCGACGATCGATCTCGACGCGTTGCCGCGCTCGGGCGCCCTCGAGCGGCAACTGGGCAGTGCGGCGCGCGAGGTCGCGCTCCAGTGCCTGCTCGCGGGCGGCGACGACTACGAGCTCTGCTTCACCGCGCCTGCGGCGCGCGAGGCCGATATCGCCGCGCTCGGCGACAGGCTCGGTCTGCCGCTGACGCGGATCGGCGTCACGACGGCGCGGCACGAGGGGCTGCAAGTGCGCGATGCGGCGGGCCGCGCGCTCGATCCGCTGCCGCGGGCCTTCGATCATTTCGCGCCCTGACGCGGCGATGAACACGACGCCGACTCTGCGCTTTCTCGTTGCGCATCCGGCGCACCTGGTGGCGCTCGGCTTCGGTACGGGGCTCTCGCCGATCGCCCCGGGCACCGTCGGCACGCTGCTCGCGCTGCCGCTCAACGCCTTGCTTCGCGCGACGGTCAACGACTGGGGCTATGCGCTCGCCGTCGTCGTGGCGTTCGCAGTCGGCGTCTGGGCGGCCGATCGCACCGGACGCGATCTCGGCGTGGCCGATCACGGCGCGATCGTCTGGGACGAGGTCGTCGCCTTTCTGGCAATGCTGTTTTTCGTCGGCGCCGAGCCGATCCAGCAGGCATTCGCCTTCCTGCTTTTCCGGCTGTTCGACATCGTCAAGCCGCCGCCCGCCGGAATGATCGACCGCGAATGGCATCACGGCGCAGGCGTCATGGCCGACGACCTGGTCGCGGCCGGGTATACGCTGCTGGTGCTGGCGCTGTGGCAACGGTTCTTCGGATGAGCCGTCATTCCGCTGCCGTTCCGACCGCGCAGGCGCGCCGGATCGAGGAGATGGCGCTCAATGCCTCGGGCGTTTTCCAGGCGCTGCTCTACGACGGATGGCTGCTCGGCTATCGCATCGGCCCGACCAAGCGCCTGCGCTGCATCAATCCCACGTATCGCTCGTCGCTGCCGCTCGAGCAAAAGCTCGCGTACTGCACGGACTTCTATCGGGCCGCGGCGCTGCCGGCGATTTTTCGCATGCTGCCGTTCGCCCAGCCTGCCCGGCTCGACGCTTTTCTCGCTGAGCGCGGCTGGAGCGAATTCGAGCGCACGCTGGTCCTGCGCGCCGATCTCGCGGCCGCGCCACCCATGCCTCCGCTGGCCGATGAGGTCGAACTCGTCGCGATGACGGCATGGGTCGGGGCGACGCAGTCCTTGCTCGGGGTTGCAGGCGACGCGCTGCCGCGCCTGCTCGATCGGGCCGCCAGCTACCCGCTGGCGCAGCGGGGGGCACTGGTCCGGCGCGGCAGCGACGTCGTCGCCTGCGGGCTGGCGAAAATCGAAGAGGATCACGTCGGATTGTTCGCGCTGCACACGATGCCTTCATTGCGCGGGCAGGGACTGGGGCGCGCGGTCATCGGGGCACTCCTTGGCGACGCCCGACGGCGCGGAGCGCGCACCGCCTACCTGCAGGTCACGGCGCACAATGTCCTCGCGCTCGCCCTTTACCGCCGCTTCGGCTTCGCGACCGCCTATGACTACTGGTATCGGGCGCGGGCGGAGGAGCAGCATTGAACGCGAAGTCCACGCCGATCGCCGATGAAATCCGTGCGCTGGCCGCGCGGCTGGGCGAGGTGGCGCTGACTCGCCAGGTGATGCTCGCGACCGCGGAATCGTGCACCGGCGGACTGGTCGCCGGGGCGATCACCGAAATCGCCGGCAGCTCGGACTGGTTCGAGCGGGGCTTTGTCACGTATTCGAACCGTGCCAAGATTGAACAACTCGGCGTCGACCCGGCGATCATCGCGCGCTACGGTGCGGTCAGTGAGCAGACGGCGCTGACGATGGCGGAGGGCGCCAGGGCGGCCAGCGGCGCGCAGTGGACGGTCGCGGTGACCGGCATTGCCGGACCGGCGGGCGGCAGTCCGGACAAGCCGGTGGGAACGGTGTGGTTCGCCTGGGCCGGCCCAGGGCGCACCGAAGCGCTGTACCGGCGGCTCGACGGCGACCGGGCGGCAGTTCGCGCCGCCTCGGTCGCGATAGCCCTCAGGGGCTTGATCGATCGGCTGGCTTAGGCTATCAGGGGCCTTTATCGAACGATCGTTCTATGCCATAATGGTCTTATCCAGTCCGCATCAGGCGGACTCGCCACCCGAGAGACCGCGATGAGCAACGGAAGCCTAAGCAAATCCAACGGAATGAATGCAATGGACGACAACAAGACCAAGGCGCTTGCTGCCGCGCTGGCCCAGATCGAAAAGCAGTTCGGCAAGGGCTCGATCATGAAAATGGGCGAGGCCCAGGTGCAAAACGACCTGTCGGTGGTTTCGACCGGCTCGCTGGGCCTCGACATCGCGCTCGGCGTCGGCGGGCTGCCGCGCGGCCGGGTCGTCGAAATCTACGGCCCCGAGTCGTCGGGCAAGACGACCTTGTGCCTGCAGGTCGTCGCGCAGGTGCAGAAGGCCGGCGGCACCGCCGCGTACATCGATGCGGAAAACGCGCTCGATCCGGTCTACGCGGGCAAGCTCGGCGTCAACGTCGGCGAAATGCTGATCTCGCAGCCGGACACCGGCGAGCAAGGGCTCGAGATCGCCGACATGCTGGTGCGTTCCGGCGGTGTCGACGTGATCGTCATCGACTCGGTCGCGGCGCTAGTGCCGAAGGCGGAGATCGAGGGCGAGATGGGCGACCAGCTACCCGGGCTGCAGGCGCGTCTGATGAGCCAGGCGCTGCGCAAGCTGGCCGGCAACATCAAGCGCGCCAACACGCTGGTCATCTTCATCAACCAGATCCGCATGAAAATCGGCGTCATGTTCGGCAATCCGGAAACCACGACCGGCGGCAACGCCCTCAAGTTCTACGCATCGGTGCGCCTCGACATCCGCCGCATCGGCTCGATCAAGCGCGGCGAGGAAGTCGTCGGCAACGAGACGCGGGTGAAGGTCGTCAAGAACAAGATTGCTCCGCCGTTTCGCGAGGCCCTGTTCGACATCCTGTACGGCGAGGGCATTTCCCGCGAGGGCGAGATCATCGAGCTGGGTGTCACGCACAACATCATCGAGAAATCCGGCGCCTGGTATGCGTATGGCGGCGACAAGATCGGCCAGGGCAAGGACAACACGCGCG
>JBDTXW010000118.1:0-8539 GCA_040005975.1 Betaproteobacteria bacterium
CGCCTGACATCCTGATGACGGCGAGCGCGCACAATCCGCAAGCCGATCAGCTGGCCGACGCAATCAGCCGCGCGGCCGGCGGCGCCAAGACAAGTCTGCGTTGACGCAGGACATGCGCCCGCGGTCGTGGCGCAGATAACGAAGGCGGCTCGGAGCTTCGGCTTCGGGCCGCTTTGTTTGTACGGCTGCGCTGCCGAGATCGCGCGGCCGGATTGGGAGCGCGCGGTCGCGCGCCGACTTGAGCGCACCGATCGTGCCGAGCACGCGGGCCATGGCAGTCCTGCCATTGCCGCCGCCCGCCCAGCGATCAAGCGACTGCGCGTGCCGCCTGTATAGCGAGTGCCGCATCGAGTGTCTCCTGATCCAACCAACCCTGTCCGAGTAATATTTCGCCGAGCAGACCGCCCCCCTCGCGCTGCAGTGTCAATGCCGCTTCGAGCTGACTCGAGGAGATGTGCCTGCTGTTGAGCAGTATTTCGCCCAGCCTGCTCCGTATTGCACCGGCGACGAGCAAGGAGCCGGCCATGTCGGCGCTGCCGGCCTGAGCGCTCCGGACCGCGGCCAGCTCGTGCCGCTCGAGCAAGCCGATGTGCACCATCGTTTCTCCGAGCAGCAGGTTGTCGCGCTTTTGCGATTCCACCGCTTGGTCGAGGTCTTGTTCCAGATCGGGCTCCGGCACCTCGAAGAACACTTCGCTATGGTCATCGAAGGGGCGGTGCGCAGTGTCGGTCCGCACTTGCATGCCAGCGCTAACCAAATGCGCTGTATTGCGACGCAGTGCGTCACCGAGGGGGGATTCTGTAATCGGGTCTTCCAAGAGTGCCTCTGCTTCGATCCGTCTTTGATAATGCTCGCCAAACCGCCGAGAGCCCCTTTGGACGCGCCGCCCGGAATCCGGTATCTGCAGCCCTCGGGCCCGGCGTGTCTGCACTGGCTGTCCCGCAAATCCCGTGCCCGAAGCTAAGACGCTGCGCTCCGCCGGGTCGGGGGGCGCGCCTGACGGAGCCGCGAAAGCGGTAAGCTTCGAATCCTTCGGCCCGCAGTGCACGGTGAATAACGTCCGATGCCGATCGCGTCAGCAACTCAAGTACGGCAGCGATGGCGCGCCGAGCCGCCTCAGCCAGCGCTTGTCCGATTCGTATTGCTGTCGATGCTGTTGCACGCGACGATAGTCATCCTGTTCGGCACCTCGCACGGCGGTGGTGCCGGCCGCGGCGAAGGCACACCGGAGGTGCTCGACGTCACTTTGCTTCGCTCCTTGACGACGGTGCCGGATGCCGGACTGCGGTCAGCTGCTGGCGCGGATACGGCGGCAGAAAGGGCGTTGCTGCGCCGTACCGATCGGATGCCCCTGCCACCGGCAGCGCCTGGACGCAACGGTCCATCGCCGGCTGTCGCGCCGGCGGAGACAGGTGGCGAGGCCTCCGTCGAGCTCATACCGTCCGCGCCGCTGCCCAGCCAAGTGCAACCTGAACCCGCCTCACCGGTCCAGAAGCAGGCAGTCGAACCTTTGCCGCACATCGATTTGCGCGCGCCGCAGGAAGTGGACAAACCGATCGCTCCTCCGCTCTCTCTGCCGCCGTCGATAGAGCGGCTCGCGCCGCCACCGAATCCGCCGGCGCTCTCCGCACCGCTCGAGTTCGCGCCGCGCGTGGAGCCGATCGTTCCTGACGCACCTATCGAGCGTCTGACTGTGCCGCCAGCGCCGCGCGAACTCGCGTCACCGGTCGAGCTGGCACCGCGTGTGGCGCCGACCGTTCCTGAGGCACCGATCGAGCGCCTGGCCGTGCCGGCCGCGCCGCCCGTCGAGCTGCCGCCGCCCGCCGCGCTGATCGTTCCGGCGCCGCTTGATCGCCTGGCAGTCCCGCAGATTGAGCGTGAACTCGCGCCTGCCCCGAACGTGATCGTGCCGCCCCCGTCGGGTTCGGCCGCCGCGCCGGCGGAGGCGGCCCCGCCGCGAATCGAGCGTGCACTGCCGCCGCCGACCACACAGCCGCGTACCGCGCCGGCGACATCCGAGGTTGCGGCGCCGGCGACGCTTCCCGACGCGCGCTCTGTGCCAGCGGCCGGGGCGGAACTCCCGCGCCTGCGCCTGGGCGTACCCGGGGCCGATGAAGATATCTTCCGGCCGCGGCAGGATGTGTTGCCCTCAGGCGAGCCCGGCGGCGCGCGCATCGACATGGAGGCAGCGCGCAAGCGGGCCCGCGAAATCGCGAGCGAAGCGACGAGTACGCGCGGCATCCTGCCGGCGCTGCCTCCGCCCCCCGAAAAGAAATCCAAAGAGAGTCTTGCGCTGGAAAAGGCGATCAAACCCGACTGCCGCACCGCCTACGCCGGCATGGGCCTGCTCGCGGTCCCGGCGCTGGTGGTGAGCACGGTCGGCGACGGCGGCTGCCGCTGGTAGTTGCGCAATGTCAGGGAGGTTTAGCAGAATCGCGGCGTAGCGCAGAGCTACCGACGCGGCGTCACTTGAGTCGATAGCTAAGTACATGTCCCTCGCGCGAGGTCGAGCGTAGTCCGATCCATTCGCCCTGCGGCGAATACCAGACATCGATCCGGTTGCGCGCGGTGTCGATGCGATAGCGGCTCGCGTCGACCGACTCGCCGCGCACGCTGTAGGCTTCCTTGCCCAGCGATTGCACGGTGATCTGCGTCCAGGCGCCGGTTTGCACGTTGATCAGATTGGCCTGTTTCAGCACGCGCGGATTCCAGTAGGCAAAGCTCATCACGCACGCCGGCAGCCGCTGCTGCGCCCCCGCGCCATCGATGACGAAGCTGCCACCTTCGAGCCGCCCGGCGACGGTCGTCGTCGTGCCCTTTTCGACCGTTCGCGTATCGATCTTCGTCAGGCAATCCCCCTGCCAGGTTTCCTCCTCATGCTGTTCGTAGCTCCCGGCCTTGAAACCGAGCAGCGACACGCGAAAGTGCATGTCGCTGCGGGTCGACCGCGCGTCGCCATTCTCCTGCAGCGAGATGTCGTGGCTACCGATGGGCAAGCCGTCGATGCTGACGTCGAAATGCCATTGGCGCGCCACGGCGCCCGTGGCGACCAGCCATCCGGACAGAAATAGCGCGGCCGCAAGCAATCCCCGGCCCGCCGCAGCCCGGCGCTCGATACCGCAGCGCATTACGTTCCGGAAGCCGGTGCTGCGAGTTTCTGCCGGCGCATATGCACGGAGGGCTTTCATGCCTGTTGGAGTGGCGATCGGCGCGGATGGTTGCGCGAAGACGGTGCAGGACCCGCTGCTACGCGAGCCGCGAACGCATTTCGCGCGATCCTGGGGACCCGGGTACTTTTATGCGGCGGCGGCGCGGTCAGCGTTGAAGCTGTTTGGCCAGGAAGGCCTTCAGCTCCCTGGTCAACTCGGGCGACATCGTGCCCAGCACGCCGCGCCGGTGCTCGGGAATGTGCGCGGCAAGCTCCTCGCCGGCGCTGAAAATGTAATAGTCGAAAATCGCCTTCCATGCCGCGCGGTGCTCGGGCGGCAGCGGCTTGAGCGCGAGCAGGCCGTGCAACAGGCATCCCAGCGCCGAATCAGGCTGCGCGGTCGCCCCCAGCGATCCCTTCCACCAGTAGTTGACCAGCACGTTGTATTTGGCGAGCGATTCGACGTGATGCCACCACAAAGTGGGAATGTACAGCGCGTCGCCCGGTTCGAGCTCGGCCACCTGTGCTGCGGCCAGTGCTTCGCGAAACCGCGGAAAGCGCTGGAAGTCCGGTTCGCGGAATGCGACCATGCTGATCGGGGTTCCGGTCGGCGCGTAGTCGAGCGGTCCGACATAGAGATTGGCCACCTGCTCGGGCGGAAACAACGTAAAGCGGCGCCGGCCGCTGACGACGCAGGCAATGTTGTTCGACTCATCGAAGTGGGCGGGCGTAATGATTGAATTGCCCAGCCAGATCCGCGGCTGAACCGATTCGTCGAGTATCGGGAGCCTGTTTTGGTCGGCGAATCCCGGCAGGCAGTCGGCCATCAACGCGCTCTGCACGGCGAGCGAGGGTCGATTCTGGAAGGCGGAATAGCGCAGCAGCTTGTCGTTTATCGCGGAAATCGACTGCCGCTCGCGCGTAAAATTGAAACCGCTCATGTTGGCGTTGTAGAAAATCCGGCCCTTGACATGCGGCGGCGCCAGCAGCACGTCGACCGGTTTGCCGCTGTCGAATCCATTCAGGTATCGGCAGATGGATTCCGGCGACTCGGTCGCGTGCCGCACGGCGGGCCAGTGTCGGACGAGCCCCCGCAGCACCGCCGGACGGTAAGCGGTGACGATGTCGTTCCGGAAGACGGCCTTGTCGACGTCGTGCCATTCCGGGATCTGCTGCACTGCCTGATTCATCGGCGCGATGCTGCGGCGGCTAAACGGGATTCCAGCGGAACCGGGCGGGACGCCGGCTTTCATAGTTTACCCGGCGCCGATTTGGCCGGGTGCGGCCGGCAGGGGAAGGCGCCCCGAAATGCCTCGGTAATCGACGCGGCCCGACGCGATGGGCGCCGCATCCGGATTCGAAAGCAAGAGGCGGAGTGCCTGGCGTGCCGGCGAGGACTAAATTTCAGCCATCGATGACGTTGAGCTGAAAGGATGCAAGATGAAGGCTACTTCGAAAGACATGGCATTGGCGGCGGCGACGATAGCCGACCCGCGCTGGGCTTCGGTTGTCGCCCGAAATCCCGCGGCCGAGGGCGAATTTCTGTATTCGGTCAGCACGACCGGCGTCTACTGCCGGCCTTCCTGCGCTGCGCGCCGCGCCCGGCCGGAACACGTCGCGTTCCACGCGACGGCGGCCGACGCCGAGCGCGCCGGCTTCCGGCCCTGCCGGCGCTGCCGGCCGGACCGGCCGCCGCTTCTCGAGCAGCACGCGGCGACAGTCGCCAGCCTCTGCCGGTTCATCGAAAGCGCCGAGCAGGCGCCGAGCCTCGAAACGCTGGCAGCGCAGGCCGGCTTGAGCGTCTACCACCTGCATCGCACGTTCAAGGCCGCGACCGGCTTGACGCCGAAAGCGTACGCCGCGGCGCATCGCGCCCGCAGAGTGCGCGCCGAGCTCGATCGCAGCGATACGGTCACCGAGGCGATCTACAGCGCGGGCTACAACTCCAACGGACGCTTTTACGCGCATTCGAACGATGTGCTGGGCATGACACCGTCCAACTACCGCGCCGGCGGCGCCAATACCGACATCCGCTTTGCCGTCGGCCAATGCTCGCTCGGCGCCATCCTGGTTGCCGCCAGCGATCGCGGCGTGTGCGCAATCCTGATCGGCGACGATCCCGATCTTCTGGCGCGCGACCTGCAGGATCGCTTTCCCCACGCGGGTTTAATCGGCGGTGACGCCGGCTTCGAGCAGCTGATCGCGAAAGTTGTCGGCTTTGTCGAAGCGCCTGCGCTCGGCCTGGATCTGCCGCTGGACGTGCGCGGAACCGCGTTTCAGCAGCGGGTCTGGCAGGCATTGCGCGAGATTCCTGCGGGCGCGACTGTGAGCTATGCCGATCTCGCCAAGCGCATCGGTGCGCCGAAGTCGGTGCGGGCCGTCGCGCAGGCGTGCGGCGCCAATGCGCTGGCGGTGGCCATTCCCTGCCATCGAGTCGTGCGTAACGACGGCGCACTGGCCGGCTATCGCTGGGGCGTCGAGCGCAAGCGTGCGCTGCTCGCGCGCGAGTCGCGCCGATGAATGCGCCCGATCGCGCCATCGCAGAAATCGCCGCGGCGGATGCGAAAGATCGCGTCGCATCAGCCGATTGGGCTGAGCTCGCGAAAGCGCTCGATGCCCGTGGCAACGCCATCATCGAGCGCGTGCTCACCGCCGCGCAGTGCCAGTCGCTGACCGCGCTGTATTCCGCCGGCGATCGCTTCCGCAGCCGCGTCGTCATGGAGCGCCATGGCTTCGGTCGCGGCGAGTACCAGTATTTCGCTTATCCGCTGCCGGCGCTCATCGTCGAGCTGCGCACCGCGCTCTACCCGCGCCTCGCCCCGATAGCCAACCGCTGGAATGCCGCGCTGGGCATCGACGTGCGCTATCCTCCCCGGCATGCGGCGTTCATCGCGCGCTGTCATGCCGCAGGGCAGACCAGGCCGACGCCGCTCTTGCTGCGCTACGGCGAAGGCGACTACAACTGCCTGCATCAGGATCTCTACGGCGAGCACGTGTTTCCTCTGCAGGCGACGATACTGTTGTCCGATCCGGATCGAGACTTCGAAGGCGGCCAGTTCGTTTTGACCGAGCAGCGGCCGCGCATGCAGTCGCGACCGGAAGTCGTTGCGCTGCGCCAGGGCGACGCCGTCGTGTTCGCCGTCCATCACCGTCCGGTGCAAGGCACGCGCGGCGTATACCGCGTGAACTTGCGGCACGGCGTCAGCCGCCTGCGCCGCGGCCATCGCCACGCGCTCGGCATCATCTTTCATGATGCGGCGTGAGGACGCCGTGATCGGCGGCGATCTGTTCGACATCGATGCCGGGCGCGAATCGAGCCAGCATCTCGTGCCGGGGGCGATGCTGCTGCGCGGCTTCGCGGGCGCGGCATCGGCGGCACTCTCGGCCGGCCTGCAAAGAGTAACCGCGCGAGCGCCGTTTCGCCACATGGTCACGCCGGGTGGCCTTTCGATGTCGGTGGCGATGACGAACTGCGGCGCGTACGGCTGGGTGAGCGACCGCACCGGCTATCGCTACGACCCGATCGATCCCGACAGCGCACGGCCCTGGCCACCGATGCCCGAGGCGTTCCTCCGGCTGGCGCGCGAAGCGGCAGCCGCGGCCGGCTTCGACGGGTTCGTGCCCGACGCCTGCCTGATCAATCGCTACGAACCCGGCGCCAAGCTGTCGCTGCACCAGGACAAGGATGAGCGCGACTTCGGCCAGCCGATCGTATCGGTATCGCTCGGCATTGCCGCGGTATTCCTGTTCGGGCGTCCGAAGCGATCCGGCAGGACGCTGCGCGTGCCGGTGCGGCATGGCGACATCCTGGTTTGGGGCGGACCGGCGCGGCTCAACTATCACGGCGTCTTGCCGGTGAAGGCCGCAGTTCACCCGTTCGCCGGTGCCCATCGGATCAATCTGACCCTGCGCAAGGCGGGTTGACGCTTCGAAGGCGGCGGCACGCCGCACCCCGCGCCTCAAATCCTCTCCTCGTCCGCCGCTACCAGAAATAGATCTGCAGCGATTTCTCGTCGATCTTCTTCGGTATGTTCGCGAGCAGCTCGCTTTGCCCCCGGAAATTCTGCACGCTGCGCTGCATCAGGTTATCGATCTCTTCCATGTCGTAGGCCGCCGCCTTGCCGTTGGGTGGGCGCAGGTCCTTCCGGTCCGGGAATATGCCCATGCCGGACATGATGCAATACCAGGAAAAGATCGGATAACCCCTGCCGATTTGCTGGCGGCCGACTTCGGCGGCGATGCTCTTGCCCGACATCCACAACCCGTAGAGCTGCAGCAACGAGTCGGACAGGTTTGTGTTGCGCGCGTTGGAGCGCCAGTAATCGGTGTCGGTGCGAGTGTTGGTCTTGTAATGCGTCACGATGTAGTCGCGGGTCCCTTCAAAATGCTCGTTGACCTGCTTGTTGAATTTATCCTGGGCGGTTTCGCTCATATCGCCCGCTTCGACGAACTCGACGAAGCTCGTCACCGTGCGCTGGATGAAAAGCAGCGCGGTGGCTTCCAGCGGCTCGATAAAGCCCTGCGCCAGACCGACGGCGAGGCAGTTCTTGTTCCAGTGTTTGGTGACCCGGCCGATCTTCATCTTCAAATGACGGGCCGGCACATCCGAGTCGAGCATGCCCAGCGTTTGACGCAATTCGTGCTCGGCTTCGTCAGCCGAGCAGAACCCCGAGCTGTAGACATAGCCGTTGCCGTAGCGGCTGGTGAGCGGGATCTCCCAGCGCCAGCCGTGCTTCATCGCGAACGATATCGTTTGCGACGGTATGTCATCGCCAATCGGCGACGGCATCGCAACGGCCGCATCGTTGAACAGGTTGCTGGCGAAGCTCTCGAATGGCGTCCCCATCGCTTTCTGGATCAGCAGGCCGGCGAACCCGGTGCAGTCGACGAAAAAATCCGCGCTGATCGTTTCGCCTTCCGCCGTGGCGATCGAAGCGATCTCGCCTCGCTCGTTCAAGCGGACGTCGTTGACATGGCAGGGCTTGTACCGCACGCCTCGCTCAACTGCCTTCTTGTGCAGATACTTCCCCAGCAGCACGGCGTCGAAGTGATAGCCGTACCAGATGTCGAACGGGAAATTGCGGTTCGGTTTCGGCGCCATGTGCCTCGCCGCCAGGTACGAAGCGATGAAAAACCGGTTCGGATGCGCGTGCACGTCGGCGCCGTTGACCCTCGCCTGGGCGTTGTGCACGAACTGCGTCATCGTCAAGTTGTCCAGCATCGAGGCGAACGGATGGAAGTAACTCTCGAAGCCGGGCTTGGTCGACCAGCCGTCGAAGGTGATGCCGCATTTGTACGTCGCGTTGCACTCCGGCATCCATTCCGACTCTTCGATGCCGAGGCTGTCGAAGAATCCGCGCAGCCACGGCGTCGAGCCCTCGCCGACGCCGA
>JBDTXW010000119.1:0-8463 GCA_040005975.1 Betaproteobacteria bacterium
GCGCAAGGCAAGTCGCCGACTGCGCTGGCACGCGACATCGAAAAGGCGCTGGGCAAGTTCATCCGTGACCCGGTCGTCACCGTCGTCGTCACCAATTTCGTCGGTCCGGCCAGCGAGCAGATACGGGTGATCGGCGAGGCGACCAAGCCGCAGATCCTCGCCTACCGGCAAAACATGACGCTGCTCGACGTGATGATCGCGGTCGGCGGCTTGACCGAGTTTGCCGACGGAAATCACGCGACGATTGCGCGAGCGGCCGACGGCGGCAAGTCGTACAGCGTGCGACTGCAGGACCTGGTCAAGCGTGGCGATATCTCGGCGAACGTCGACATGCGGCCCGGCGACATCGTGGTCATTCCGCAAAGCTGGTTCTAGCGCGCAGACCGCGGCAATCGGCCGCCGCAGGACGGCGGCGTTCTGAACACTATCGGGCCTTTTCATGGATGAGTTGATTCACCAGGTACTGACGCGGCTGCGCGGGATGTGGCACAGGCGCTGGATCGGGCTGGCGGCGGCATGGATTGCAGCGATCGTCGGCGTCGGCGTCGCGCTGCGCATTCCGGATCGCTATGAAGCAAGCGCGCGCGTCTACGTCGATACGCAGACGCTGCTGCGGCCGCTGCTCGAAGGTGTCTCGATCCAGCCGAACCTCGATCAGCAGGTAGTGCTGATGAGCCGCACGCTGATCAGCCGCCCCAACGTCGAGAAACTGGTGCGTATGGCCGATCTGGATCTGGCCTCCCGGTCCAACGCCGCGCGCGATGATCTGATCGACGCGGTGATGAAGGGATTGACGTTGACCGGTAACGCGTCGACCAACATCTACGTCATCTCGTACCGCGATGCTAAACCCGAGCAGGCGAGAAAAGTCGTTCAGGCGCTGCTGACGATCTTCGTCGAATCGAGCCTCGGCGACAAACGTGTCGATACGCGCGCCGCGGTCAAGTTCGTCGACGAGCAGGTCAGGCAATACGAGACGACATTGAAGGCGACCGAGGACCGCCTCAAGGAGTTCAAGCTCAAGTACATGGGCGTCGCCGGGCAGGGCAACCAGGATTATTTCGGCAAATTGGCTGCGCTCAGTAGCCAGATCGATAACGCCAAGCTCGAGCTGCGCGCCGCCGAGGAATCCCGCGATTCCTACAAGCGCGAGCTTGCCGGCGAGACGCCGGTGCTGTTGCCGGAGGGCCCGACTGCCCAAGTCGCCGTGCCCGAGATCGATGCGCGCCTGGCGACGCTCAAGTCTTCGCTCGACGCGCTACTGCGCCGGTACACCGACGAGCATCCTGACGTCGTCGGCACGCGGCGCATCATCGAGCAGCTCGAGGAGCAGCGACGGCAGGAAGTCCAGGCGCGCGCCAAGACCGCGGCGTCCGGCGGGCGGTCGGGTGAGTCGGCGGTGGATCGCAACCCGGTGTTCCAGCAACTGCGGGTCTCACTTGCGGGAGCGGAGGCGGACGTCGCGTCGCTGCGGGCCAAGCTCGGCTCGTACCAGGGACAGTACGCGCAACTCAAGGCCGAGGCGCAACTCGTGCCTCAGGTCGAAGCCGAGTTTGCGCAGATCAATCGCGATTACGACATCCAGAAGAAAACGTACGAGACACTGCTGCAGCGTCGCCAATCCGCCGCGATCGGCGAGGGCGTGCAAGATGCCGGCGGCACGCAGTTTCGCGTCGTCGATCCGCCGCGCGTGTCGCCGCAGCCGGTGCCGCCGACGCGGATCGCGCTGCTGGGCTTTGCGCTCGCTGCCGCGCTGGCCGCCGGACTGATCGTGAGCTTCGCCGCCAGCGAGATCATGCCGACGTTTCACGACGCACGTTCGCTGCGCGAAGTCACGCAGCGGCCGATCCTGGGCATGGTGACGATGCTGCCGAGCGAGACGACGAGCCGGTTACGACGCCGAAGCGCCCTTTATTTCGCCAGCGGCGCCAGCGGTCTGGTCGCCGCGTTCTGCGCGGTTTTCGCCCTGGCTCTGCTATTCGGGCGTGGCGCATGAAGGACAATCGATGAGCCTGATCGAGCAGGCGGCCAAGCGCCTGGAAGAATTACGGCGCGCTGGCGCCGAAATGCCCGATGCCGTGACGCCGGAGGCCGCAGAGACGGTCCATCGGGGCGGCGTCGAGCACCTGCCGACACCGGAAGCGGCGATCCGTGGACTGGCCGCGCGCCCGCCCGCGCCGGCGCCGGCCGCGCCATTCCGCGAGGAGGCGCCGCGCGCGCGCGACATCCGGCGCTCGGATGGTCTCGAGCAGCGCCGGATCGACATCGACCTCGAGCGGCTGAAAGCCCGGGGGTTTGTCACGCCCGATGCGCCGAAATCACAGATCGCCGACGAGTTCCGCGTCATCAAGCGCCCGATCATCCACAACGCCCGGCGCATCGCGGACAGGGCCATCCGCAACGGCAACCTGATCATGGTCACCAGTGCGCTGCCCGGCGAAGGCAAGACCTTTACCGCAGTGAACCTGGCGCTGAGCGTGGCGATGGAGCTCGACACGACCGTTTTGCTGGTCGACGGCGATGTCGCGCATCCCGAGCTGCCGCGCGTGCTCGGGACGCCCAGCTCCCCCGGGCTACTCGAGCTGCTGACCACCGACGACCTTGACGTCAGCGACGCGATTCTTCGCACCAACGTCGAGAATCTGTCGGTACTTCCCGCCGGAGCGCATCACCGGCGGGCAACCGAGCTCCTGGCCAGCGAGCAGATGGCCGTCGTGCTGCACGAGCTCGGCACGCGCTATCCGGATCGCATGGTCATCTTCGACTCGCCGCCGTTGTTGCCGACGACCGAGGCGAGAGCGCTTGCCTCCCACATGGGACAGATCGTGATGGTCGTTGCCGCCGACAGCACCAAGCAACACGCGGTGAATCTCGCGCTCGCGACGATCGAGAACTGCGAAATCGTCCTGATGATGCTCAATAAAGCCGATAAGACCGACGTCGGAACCTATTACGGGTACTACGCCGATGAAGAGCCGAGGTAGCACCGGTGCGGCGCGCCGGCCACACCCGGCGGGACGATGGCCTGCGTTTTCCGCGCTGTCTTCTTCTGCCACCGCCCGGCTGCTCGCTGCGGCACTGACGTTTGCGGCGGCGCCGGCCAGCGCGCAAAGCTGGCACTTCGAATCGTCGGTGTCGGTGAAAGAGACAGCGACTGACAACGTCAACCTGCAGCCTTCCGAAACCAAGCAATCGGATTGGGTCACCGAACTGAGACCTTCGCTGCGGATCAGCGAAAAGGGCGCCAGGACGAGCTTAAGCGGACTGCTTGTGGTTCCCGTCCTGCTGTACGTGCGCACCGGCAGTGAGAACAGCAATGCCTATCCGACGGCGGACGTGCTCGGCGACGCCAGGTTGATCGACGACTGGCTGCACGTCGAAGGCCAAGTCCTGGTGTCGCAGCAATACTTCAACCCGTTCGGCGGCCAGCCGCTGGGCATCGACAATGCCACACAGAATCGCTACCGGTCCGACACCTATCGCATCAGCCCGTACGTGAAGGGCGTGACGCCGGACAACGTCACCTATGAACTGCGCAACAATGACGTCTGGACGAACCTGAGCGGGGCACCGATCTCAACCAGCAATTTTCACTACACGCAATTCACCGGCAAGGCCGCGAAAACGGAAACGACAATCGGCTGGCAGGCGGAGTTCGATGTAAACGACATTGCGGTCAGCGACGGCGAGTCGTTTCGCTCCCGGGTCGTCCGGCTGATGCCGCTGTACAACGTCGATCCGCAGCTCAGGCTGGCCGCGACCGTCGGCTACGAGGACAACCATTATCCGCCGGACAATCCCCGCGACGCGATCTACGGCGTCGGTTTCGAGTGGCGGCCTACACCGCGCACCAAGGTCGTCGGTTCGTGGGAGCACCGCTTTTTCGGCCCCAAATACTTGTTTTCGTTCGATCACCGCACACCGCTGTCGGTATGGACCGTCCGCGTAGCGCGCGACATCTCGACCTACCCGCAGCAGCTAGCCAGCCTGCCGGCCGGCGGCGACGTCTCGACGCTGCTGAACGGATTGTTTCTGGCGACGATCCCGGACCCGGCCGAACGGCAACGCACGATCGACCAGTTCATCCTCGACCGCAGCCTGCCATCGGTGCTTTCCGGCGCGCTCAATCTGTATTCGCAGCAGGTACTGCTTCAGCAGTCGCAGACCGCCAGCGTGGGCCTTGTAGGCACGCGCAACACGGTGCTGCTGACGATATTCAATCTACGCAGCGAGCCCATTACCGGATCCGGCAGTGAGCTGACGCAGTTATTCACGATCGGCAACAACAGCCGCCAGACGGGACTGAGCCTGCTCTGGTCGCGCAACCTCACGCCCTCGTTGGTGTTCGACGCGACGATCGACCGTCTCCGCACGGTCGCCAACGCGCCGCTGGAGGGCAGGACCAATCAGACCGCGTTGCGGCTGGTCCTGTCGTCACCGCTGTCGGCCAAGACGACACTGTTCGCCGGGGCGCGCTACCAGACGCTGAGCTCCGACGTCGCAGCGGACTACAACGAAGCGGCGGCTTTCGTCGGCGTCACCCACGTTTTCAGATAGCCAACGCGATGTATGAATCCTTCTTCGGGCTGACCGGCAAGCCTTTTCAGCTCAATCCCGATCCTTCGTTCTACTTCGGCAGCCGCGGTCACAAGCGCGCGTTCGCCTACCTCGAGTACGGCCTTTATCAGAGCGAAGGTTTTATCGTCATCACCGGGGAGATCGGTGCCGGCAAGACGACGATCGTGCGAAGCCTCCTCGAACAGCTCGACCCCGAAAAGGTCGTTGCGGTGCAGCTGGTGAGCACGCAACTCGACGCAGACGACATGCTCCGGGCCGTCGGCGCGGCATTCGGTATTCCGGTGAAGTCGGTCGATAAGGCGATGCTCCTCGCCTCGCTCGAGGCGTTCCTGTGCCAGCTCGCGGTGCAGAAGAAGCGCGCGTTGCTGATTGTCGACGAGGCGCAGAATCTCACCCCGCGCGCGATCGAGGAGCTGCGCATGCTGTCGAACTTCCAGCTCGGCGACCAGGCGCTGTTGCAGAGCTTCCTGGTCGGCCAGCCGGAACTGCGCGCGATGATGCAGGGCGAGCAGATGCAGCAACTGCGCCAGCGGGTCATCGCTTCGTATCATCTGGGGCCGCTCGACAAGCCCGAGACCCGCGCCTACATCGAGCATCGCCTGAAGCACGTCGACTGGAACGGAGACCCGCAGTTCGACCCAGCATGCTTCGATCTGATACACACGCTGACCAGCGGCATACCCCGGCGCATCAATACGCTGTGCAATCGCCTGCTGCTCGCGGCATTCCTCGCCGAGCGGCATGTGCTCGAGACGGCCGACGTGCAGGCAATAGCGCACGAGATTCGCGATGAGCTCGGCCCGGATGCAGCGCTTTCGGCCGTCAGCGTCGTCGACTGCGATGCGGTGCCGCCCAGCAGTCCGCTGATGGCGCGCCTGGAAGCGGGACGGTTGCACGCGCACTTCGACAACGTCGAAGAACGTATCGACCGCCTGGAGAAAACCGTCGCTGCCGCTGTCGACCTTCTGCACCGGCTGCTGCACCCCGAGAAGACGGCCAAGCCCGGCACGCCCGCGAAGCGTTGATGACCGGCCAAATGCAACAAACGGGTCCCATTGCCTGCGTCGTCGGCGCCAGGCCGAATTACATGAAAATGGCGCCGCTGGTGCGCGCTTTCGGCGCGCGCGCCGAGTTGCCGCGCGCGGTGCTGATCCACACGGGTCAGCACTACGACGTCGCGATGAATGAGCGCCTGTTCGCCGATCTCGAATTGCCGGCGCCGGACCTGAACCTGGAGGTCGGCTCCGGAACGCACGCGGTGCAGACGGCCGAGATCATGCGGCGCTTCGAGCCGGTGCTGGACGAGCTCTTGCCCAGTTGCGTGATCGTCGTCGGCGATGTCAACTCGACGCTCGCCTGCAGCCTCGTCGCCAGCAAGAAGCGCATTCCGGTCGTCCATGTCGAAGCCGGGCTGCGGAGCTTCGACCGCGACATGCCCGAAGAGCTCAATCGCGTCCTGACCGACCAGATCGCCGATCGGTTGTACACAACCGAGCGCGTCGCTGCCGAGAATCTCGCGCGAGAGGGAATCGACCGCGAGCGCATCCGCTTCGTCGGCAATGTGATGATCGATTCGCTGCTGCGGCACCGGCTCAGGGCGATCGCGCCGATCGACACGCTGACCCGTGCCGGTCAGGCAGGCGAATTCGCGGGTGGTATCCGCGACTTCGGCGTCGTGACGCTGCATCGGCCGTCGAATGTCGATACGCCGCTGGCGCTGCGCGAGTCACTGGCGATATTGAAGGACGTCGCGTCGCGATTGCCACTGATCTGGCCCGTGCATCCGCGCGCGGCCGCCAACATCGAGCGATTCGGCCAGACTCCGCTGCTGGCCGGCGCCAGAATCACGCTGCTGCCGCCGCAGGGTTATCTCGAAATGCTCGGGCTGATAGAGCGGTCGCGGCTGGTTCTGACCGACTCCGGCGGGATCCAGGAAGAAACAACCGCGCTTGCCGTGCCGTGCCTTACGATGCGCGACAACACCGAGCGCCCGATTACCGTCGAGCAGGGCACGAACACGCTGGTCGGCCGCAACCGTGCCCGCACGCTCGAATGCGTCGACGAGATTCTGAGAAGCGGCGGCAAGCGCGGCAGGACGCCCGAACTGTGGGACGGCCGTGCCGCCGAGCGGATCGCCGATGACCTGTCCGCATGGCTCGGCCTGTCCGCGCTCGGACGCAAGGCCGTACATGCATAACGCGCAGGCCGTGTCCGCCGACCCTATCGTCAATGCGCTTACGATCGACGTCGAGGACTATTTCCAGGTCTCGGCGTTCGCGGCGCACATCCCGCGCTCATCGTGGGACAGCCAGCCGTGCCGGGTCGAAGCCAACATTGACCGCATCCTCGCCCTGCTTGCCGACAGCAAGGTCAGCGCGACCTTCTTTACGCTCGGCTGGATTGCGGAACGCTACCCGGCGCTGATCCGACGCCTGGTCGATGGCGGACACGAGCTTGCGAGCCACGGCTACGAACACCTGCGTGCGAACGAGCAGGGCTATGGCGCATTCATGGCCGACATTCGCCTGGCCAAGGCCGTGCTCGAAGACATCGCCGGCCACGAAGTCAGCGGCTACCGGGCACCGAGCTTTTCGATCGGGCCGGCGAATTTCTCGGCGTTCGACTGCATCGCCGAAGCGGGCTACCGCTACAGCTCGAGCATCTATCCAATCCGCCACGACCACTATGGCGCACCGGATGCGCCGCGCTTTCCGTACCGGGTGCGCGAGAACCTGCTCGAGATACCGGTCGCGACGGTTCGGATGCTTCATTCGAACTGGCCGGCCGGCGGCGGCGGCTATTTCAGGCTGCTGCCGTACCGCGTCTCGAAATGGTCGATCCAGCGCGTCAATACCGTCGACCGTCAGCCCGCAATGTTCTATTTTCACCCGTGGGAGCTCGACCCCTCGCAGCCGCGCGTCAAGGGGCCCGGCGCCAAGGCGCGCTTTCGGCACTATCTGAACCTCGAGCGCACCGAGCCGCGCCTGCGCTACCTCCTTGCGGACTTTCGCTGGGACAGAGTCGATCGCGTCTATCTGAGCGGCGGCAGATGATGGAATCGGCGGCCAACGAAATCATCCGCCTCGGTCGCGCGGCCGACCGCGTGACCGTGCGCCCGTTCGTGGCTACCGATGCCGCCGCCTGGGAAGAATTTGTCCAGCGCTGTCCCGATGCGACGTTCTTTCACCGCATTGGCTGGCGGGAGATCATCGAAAGCGTCTTTCGTCACCGCACGCATTATCTCGTCGCCGAACGCCCAGGCGCGATCGCCGGCATCCTGCCGCTCGCCGAGGTGAAGAGCCGTCTGTTCGGCCATGCGCTGGTCTCGCTGCCTTTCGGTGTGTACGGCGGCCCGGCAGCGACCGATGCCGAGGCGGGGCGCGCACTGGTCGAAGCAGCCTCGGACCTCGCCGATTCGCTCGATGTCGAGCATCTCGAGTTCCGCAGCTGTGCGGCCAAGTGTCCGGCTTGGCCGCAACAGGATCTGTACGTGCGATTTCGCAAGACGCTGCACGCCGACCCGGAGGCCAACCTGCTGGCGGTGCCGCGCAAGCAGCGCGCGATGATCCGCAAGGGGATCCGCAATGGATTACGGAGCGAGATCGATCGGTCGGTCGACCGTTTTTTTGCGTTGTACGCGGACAACGTTCATCGCCACGGCACGCCGCCGTTCGCGAAAAGCTACTTCGCCCGTTTGCGCGAGGTGTTCGGCGACTGTTGCGAAGTCTCGATCGTGTGCGACGCTGGCGGCAGGCCGCTCTCCGGTGTGATGAGCTTTTATTTTCGCGACGAGATACTGCCTTATTACGCCGGCGACACCGTCGACGCGCGCGATCTCGCGGCGAATGACTTCAAGTATTGGGACCTGATGCGCCGGGCATGCGA
>JBDTXW010000120.1:0-8421 GCA_040005975.1 Betaproteobacteria bacterium
GGGATCAGCATCGCCTCGAAAAACACGTAGAACAGCACGCCGTCGAGCGCCGCGAACACGCCGTTGATCAGGCCCGACATGATCAGGAACGCGGCCATGTATTGGGCGACGCGCTTCTCGATCACGACCCAGCCGGCCCATACGACAAGCACGGTGATGAAGCTGTTGAGCAGGACGAACAGCAGCGAAATGCCGTCGATGCCGAGTAGATAGTTGACGTTGAAGCGCGGTATCCACTCGACGGCCTCGACGAACTGCATCTCGGCGGTGCCGAGCGCGAAGTGCACGTAGAGCGGGATCGTCACCGCGAAGCCCGCGATGGCACCGACCAGTGCGAGCCAGCGCGCCGCGGCGGCATCGGCGTCGCGGTTGACCGCGAGCACCAGCAGGCCGGCGACGATCGGAACCCAGATCGCGAGACTCAGGTAGGGCAGCATCAGACTACCCTCAGCACGACCCACCAGAACAGAGCGATGAACACGCCCAGGATCATCGCGAAGGCGTAGAGGTACATGTATCCCGACTGGACCAGGCGCAACGCCGCGGAAGCGGCGCCCACCATGCGCGCGCTGCCGTTGACGAAAAAGCCGTCGATCACCGAACGGTCGCCCACCTCGGAAAAGAGGTTGCCGGTACGGCGGAACCCGCCGCCAAAGAACCAATCGTTGAAGCGGTCGATGTAATAGTTGTTGGCCAGCAGCGCGTACAGCGCTTCGGTTCGGGCCTGGATCTTCGCCGGCAGGTCGCGCCGGCGGACATAGAGCAGCCACGCGGCGCCGATGCCCGCGAGCGCGAACCAGAACGGCGCGCTGGCGAGCCCGTGACCGACAAACGCGGGGACACCGTGCCACTCCTCGCGCAGCGTCGCCATCGCCGCGTGCTGTGGCGCGATCGCAATCGAGCTCCGGAAGAAATCGCCGAACAAGACCCGGTCGATGTACGCCCAACCGGCGTAGACCGATGGGATCGCCAGCAGGATCAGCGGCACGGTGATCACCCATGGGCTTTCCTGCGGAGGGCCGCTTGGCGCGTGCGCGTCGTGTCCGGGTTCCTCATCGGCGGCGCCCGTGGGGGACGGATGGCGAAAGCGCTCGTCACCGTGAAAGGCGAGGAAAAGCATGCGAAAACTGTACAGCGCCGTCACGAATACGCCGAGCGTCAGCGCGATCTGCGCATACGTGTGCCCGGTTACGCGCGACAACTGCACGGCTTCGATGATCGCGTCTTTGGAAAAAAAGCCGGCAAACGGCGGGATGCCGGCCAGTGCGAGCGACCCGATCACCGTCGTCCAGTAAGTGATCGGCATGTATTTCCTCAAGCCTCCCATCCTGCGCAGATCCTGTTCGTGATGCAGTGCGATGATCACCGAGCCTGCGGCTAGAAACAGCAGCGCCTTGAAGAAGGCGTGCGTCATCAGATGGAATATTGCCGCCGAGTAGGCGGAGACGCCGAGGGCGACCGTCATATAGCCCAGCTGCGACAAGGTCGAGTAGGCGATGACCCGCTTGATGTCGTTCTGCACGATGCCGAGAAACGCCATGAACAGGGCAGTCGTCGCGCCGATGATGGTGACGAACGACAACGCGGTCTCGGACAGCTCGAACAGCGGGCTCATGCGCGCGACCATGAAGATTCCGGCCGTCACCATCGTCGCTGCGTGGATCAGCGCCGAGATCGGCGTCGGGCCTTCCATCGAGTCCGGCAGCCACACGTGCAGCGGAACTTGCGCGCTCTTGCCCATCGCGCCGACAAACAGGCCGATGCAGATCGCCGTCAGCACCGACCACTGCCTGTCGCCGACAAGATTGAGCGTCGTGCTGGCGGACTGCGGTGCGGCGGCGAACACGGTCGCGTAATCGAGTGAGCCGAAATAGGCGACGATGAGCCCGATGCCCAGCACGAAGCCGAAATCGCCGACACGGTTGGCCAGGAACGCCTTCAGGCTCGCGTAATTCGCGCTCGGGCGCGTGTACCAGAAGCCGATCAGCAGGTAGGAGACCAGGCCGACCGCCTCCCAACCGAAAAACAGCTGCAGGAAGTTGTTCGCCATCACCAGCATCAGCATGCTGAAGGTGAACAGCGAGATGTAGGCGAAAAAGCGCGTGTAGCCCGGGTCGTCGGCCATATAGCCGACCGTGTAGATGTGGACCATGAGCGACACGAACGAGACCACGGTGATCATCAGCGCCGTCAGCGGATCGATCAGGAACCCGATCGCGAACTTGATGCCGCCCGACGCCATCCAGGTGTAGACGTCGCCATTGAACGCATTTCCGGCCAGCACGTCCTTCAGCACCCAGGCCGACGCGGCTGTCGAAATGGCGACGCCGACTATGCATATCCAGTGCGAAAGCGCCCGGCCCAGTCTCGGACCCCAGAGTCCGACCAGGACGGCGCCGAGCAGCGGCGCCAGCGGTATCAGCAGATAGAGTTGTTGCCGCGTCATCGCTTCGGCCTAATGCTTGAGCGTCGACAGGTCCTCGACATCGATCGAGCGAACGGTGCGGAACAGCAGCACCAGGATCGCGAGACCGATTGCCGATTCGGCGGCCGCTACCGTCAGGATGAAGAACACGAACACCTGCCCGGCCGGATCATTGAGGTAATGCGAGAAGGCGATGAAGTTCAGGTTGACCGCGAGCAGCATCAGCTCGATTGCCATCAGCATCAGGATGACGTTGCGCCGGTTGAGGAAAATGCCGACCACACTGATCGCGAACAGGATCGCGCCGAGGACCAGGTAATGCGTCAGCGTCGGGTGCCACGGAAAGGACAAGCTCTGCTCCCTGAAGGCTGCGGCCGCCGCTGCGGCGTTCGCCGTTGTTGTTGCCTGCAACGCCTCTCTTGCCGCGCTCAGCCTTCGTTCTTCTCCGACGGCATGTCGAGCACGCGCAGCCGATCGCCGCGCCGCACCTTGACCTGCTCCCCTGGATCCTGACGCTTGCTTGCGCGCGGCGTGCGATGGGTGAGCGCGATAGCGGCAATGATCGCCACCAGCAGGATCACCGCCGCGATTTCGAACGGATAAGCGTAGTCGGTATAGAGCAGCAGCCCCAGCACGCGGGTGTTGCTGTACCCCGCAGCGGCAGCCGCCGGCGCGGGGGCGGCCGCCGGCGCGAAGTAGCCTCCGGCCAGCACCAGTGTCATCTCGACCAGGATCAGGATGCCGACAGTGGCGCCGACTGGGATGTAGCTCTTGAACTGCTCGCGCATCCTGGCGAAGTTGACGTCGAGCATCATCACGACGAAAAGGAAGAGCACCATCACCGCGCCGACGTAAACCAGCACCAGAGCGATCGCCAGGAATTCGGCCTGCAGCAGCAGCCATATGCCGGCTGCACTGAAGAAGGAGAGCACGAGCCACAGCGCCGAGTGCACCGGATTGCTGCTGCTGATCACCCGCAACGCGGCAAAGACCAGCACCGTCGCGAACACGTAGAAGACCGCCGGTTCGATGTTCACAGGTCGGCCTCGCTGGTCAACGGAGCAGGTCTGACCTCCGGCGCATCGGCCTGCTGCCGAATCGCGCGCGAACGGCCCTGCGGGCTGCCTGCGGCTCGCGCGCTCATCGGTACTTGGCGTCTTGAGCGCGATCCGCTGCGATCTGCGCCTCGTAGCGGTCACCGACGGCCAGCAACATTTCCTTCGTATAGATCAAGTCGCCGCGCTTTTCTCCGTGGTACTCGAGTATCCGCGTTTCGACGATCGAATCGACCGGGCACGACTCTTCGCAGAACCCGCAGAATATGCACTTGGTGAGGTCGATGTCATAGCGCGTCGTGCGCCGCGTGCCGTCCTCCCGCGCTTCCGACTCGATCGTAATCGCCAGTGCCGGGCAGACCGCCTCACACAGCTTGCATGCGATGCAGCGCTCCTCGCCGTTCGGATAGCGGCGCAGCGCGTGCAGCCCGCGGAAGCGCGGGCTGATCGGCGTCTTCTCCTCGGGAAACTGTACGGTGATCTTGCGCCGGAACATGTTCGTCAAGGTGACGCGCAGGCCCCGCCACAGCTCGATCAGCAAGTAGGTATTGAAGAAATCGCGGACTCTCTGCAGCATCGCGGCGGCTCAGTGGAAAAGGAAAGCCCAGCGCGTCTGCATTATCGCGCCGAGGAATGCAATCCAGACCAGCGTGACCGGAATGAACACCTTCCAGCCCAGCCGCATGATCTGGTCATAGCGGTAGCGGGGAAAGGTCGCGCGTATCCACATAAAAATGAAAAGCACTGCGCAGATCTTGACGAACAGCCACAGGAAGCCGTCGCCGAGCGGATGCACTCCGGCAACCCCGATGTCGTTCAGGATCGGCAGCGGCGCGAGCCAGCCGCCGAGAAACATGATCGACGCCAGCGCCGAAATCAGGATCATGTTCATGTATTCGGCCAGGAAGAATACCGCGAACGCGACGCCAGAGTATTCGACGTGAAATCCGGCGACGATTTCCGATTCGCCTTCGGCCACGTCGAATGGGTGGCGATTCGTCTCGGCGATGCCCGATACCAGGTAGACGACGAACAACGGAAGCAGCGGGAGCATGTACCAGTGCCAGAAACCGCCGGTCTGACCGCGCACGATGTCGCTGATATTGAGGCTCGATGCCGCCATAAGTACGCCGACCAGCGCGAATCCCATCGCGATCTCGTACGAGACGATCTGCGCCGCCGAACGCAGACAGCCGAGGAACGCATACTTGGAATTCGATGCCCAGCCGGCGAGAATCACTCCGTAGACGCCGATCGAGGTCATCGCCAGGATGTAGAGCAACCCGGCGTTGATGTTGGACAGCACGATGCCGTCGCCGAACGGGATCACCGCCCAGGCCGCGAGCGCCGGACCGATCGAAAGCACCGGCGCAACGAAAAAGAGGCTCCGATTCGCCCCCGACGGGACGATGATTTCCTTGAAGACGAGCTTGAATACGTCGGCGAATGGTTGCAGCAGGCCGAGCGGCCCGACGCGGTTGGGGCCGATACGGACCTGCATCCAGCCGATGACCTTGCGCTCGGCGAGCGTCAGGTAGGCGACGCCCAGGATCAGTGGGATCGCGATCGCGACGATCTTGGCCAGCGTCCACACCGCCGGCCAGGTCGGACCGAAGAAATCCTGCACCGGCGCGAGCAGTTCGTTCATCCGACCACCTCGACCGCGATCGGCCCGAACATCGGGCCCAGCATGCTGGTCGTCGGATGCGCGGCGGAAATGCGCACACAGCCGTCGGGCACGCTGGCGTCGGCGACGATCCTGAGCATCGCCTCGCCCTCGCCGCGGCGTACGCGAGTCGCGTCACCGTCGGCGAGCTGTAGCCGCGCCAAGGTCGCCGAATTGGCGCGGACCGCCGGTGGCAGCGCATTGCGCGTCTTCTGCAGCGAAGCCGCGCGCCGCACCAGCGGGTCGGCAAAATACATCGGCACGTCGGCGACGCGCTCCGGCATGGCGTCAGTCGCAGCCGCGAGTTCGACCTCGGTGTCGCTCGCGTTCGACAGCGCGGCCGCGATCGTCTCGGCCGAGGGTAATTCGCGGCGGACGGCGTCGATGCTGTCCTGCGCGAACCCGGGGAGGCCGAGCAGCGAGCCCAGGACGCGCAGTACCTTCCACGCCGGCCGCGCCTCGCCAAGCGGCGGCGCAACCCCGCTGAACGCCTGCACGCGGCCCTCGCAGTTGATGAACGTGCCGGCGGTTTCGCTGAACGGCGACACCGGCAGTACGACGGCGGCATGCTCGGCCACGCCGGAGCGAAACGGCGAGAGCGCGATCACGCATTCGGCGGCTTGTAGCGCCGCGCGCGCAACGCCGGGGTCGGCCGTGTCGAAGTCGGTCTCCGCGTGCAGCAGCAGATAGGCCTTGCGCGGCGAGGCCAGCATCGCCTGCGCATTCATGCCGCCGCGTTGCGGCAGTGCCTTCGCGATGTGGCCGCCGACCGAGTTTGCCGCTTCGGTCAGAAAGCCCTGCGTCGCGCCGGTCAGGAATGCGAGCTCCCGCGCGAGCACATGCAGCAGTGCTGCCTGCGGGTGATGCTGCGCGAGATTGCCGAGGAAAATTCCCTTACGCTCGCCGGAGGCAAGGCTCGCCGCGATCGCCTGTGCCGTCGCGGAAGGCGAGATCTCCCCCAGCATCGCCGGAGCCGGCGTGCCCGCCGCTGCCGCCGCTGCCGCGACGATTTCCGCCAGCATGCGCGGCATCGCCGACGGCGCGACTATCGCCTTGTGCGCCACCCGGATCAAGAGCTCGTCGTCGCTCGCATGCAGCAGCGAAACCTGCGCTCCTCTTTTGGCCGCCTGGCGCAGCCGGTGCGCGAGCAGCGGATGATCGTTGCGCAAAAAGCTGCCGACGACCAGCACGCGGTCGAGCGCGGCGAAATCGGTGATCGGCATGCCGAGCCAGGGGACACCGCGCCGTGCGCCTGCCGCTGTACCGTCGGCCGAAAAGTCCGTCTGGCGCAGGCGGAAATCGACGTTGTCGCTGCCGAGGCCGCGCACGAGCTTTTGCGTGAGGTGGAGCTCCTCCAGCGTCGCGTGCGGCGAGGCCAGCGCGCCGATCGAGTCGGCGCCGTGATGGTCGCGCACTCGCTTTAACTCGGCCGCGGCGTAGTCGAGCGCAGTCTGCCAGTCGGTTTCGACCAGCCCGCCGTCGCGCCGCAGCAATGGCCGCGTCAATCGGTCGTCCGAATTGAGTCCCTCGTAGGAAAACCGGTCCTTGTCCGACAGCCAGCATTCGTTCACCGACTCGTTTTCCAGCGGAACGACACGCATGACTCTGTCGTTCTTGACCTGTACGACCAGATTGCTGCCGAGGCCATCGTGCGGCGACACCGATTTCCGCCGCGCCAGCTCCCACGTCCGCGCCGTATAGCGGAACGGCTTCGACGTCAGCGCGCCGACCGGGCAGAGGTCGATCATGTTGCCCGAAAGCTCGGAGTCGACGGTACGCCCGACGAAGGTCATGATCTCGGCGAATTCGCCGCGGTTTGCCATGCCCAGCTCCATCACGCCGGCGATCTCCTGGCCGAAACGGACGCAACGCGTGCAATGGATGCAGCGCGTCATGTCGGTCGCGATTAGCGGTCCGAGATTCTTGTTGAGCACGACCCGCTTGGGCTCGTCGTAGCGCGAGCTCGACGCGCCATAGCCGACGGCAAGATCCTGCAACTGGCATTCGCCGCCCTGATCGCAGATCGGGCAATCCAGCGGGTGGTTGATCAGGAGGAACTCCATCACGCCCTTTTGCGCGGTGACGGCAGCCTCCGAATGCGTCCACACCTTCATGCCTTCCGCCGCAGGCGTCGCGCACGCGGGCAGCGGTTTCGGCGCTTTCTCGACCTGGACCAGGCACATACGGCAATTGGCGGCGATCGAGAGCTTCTTGTGCCAGCAGAAATGCGGCACGTAGATGTCGAGCTTGTGCGCGGCATCCATGACGGTGCTGCCGTTGGGCACCTGCACGCTGTTGCCGTCGACTTCGAGCGTCAGCATCGTGAGCATCCGTGCGCTTGCGCGGTCGAAGGGTCAAACATACGCCGGCACCAGACATTGCTTGTGGTCGATGTGATGCTGGAACTCATCGCGAAAGTGCTTGATGAAGCTTTTCACCGGCAGCGCCGCCGCGTCGCCCAGGGCGCAGATCGTGCGGCCCGCGATGTTGTCCGAAACCGACAGCAGCAGGTCGAGGTCCTCGTTTTTTCCCTTGCCGTGCTCGATGCGGTCGACGACGCGCCATAGCCAGCCTGTCCCCTCGCGACACGGCGTGCACTGCCCGCAGGACTCCTCGAAATAGAAATACGACAGCCGCAGCAGCGATCGCACCATGCAGCGCGTGTCGTCCATCAGGATGACCGCGCCCGAGCCCAGCATCGAGCCCGCTTTCGCGATCGAGTCGTAGTCCATGTCGGTGGCGAGCATGACCTCGCCGGGCAGCACCGGCATCGACGAACCGCCGGGAATACAGGCCTTGAGCTTGCGCCCGCCACGCATTCCGCCGGCCATGTCGAGCAGCTCGGCGAACGGCGTGCCGAGCTTGATCTCGTAATTGCCGGGCCGCGCGACGTCGCCGGACACCGAAAAGATCTTGGTGCCGCCATTGTTCTGGCGCCCGAGCGCCAGAAAAGCCTCGCCGCCGTGCCTGATGATCCACGGCACGGCGGCGAAGGTCTCGGTGTTGTTGATCGTCGTCGGCTTTCCGTACAGGCCGAAGCTCGCTGGAAACGGCGGCTTGAAGCGCGGCAAGCCCTTTTTTCCCTCGAGCGATTCGAGCAGCGCCGTTTCCTCCCCGCAGATGTACGCCCCATAGCCGTGATGGTTGTACAGGTGGAAGGAAAAGCCGCTGCCGAGGATATCGTCGCCGAGGAATCCGGCGGAGTAGGCCTGTTCGAGCGCCTGCTCGCAGCGCTCGTAGGTGTCCCAGATCTCGCCGTGGATGTAGTTGTAGCC
>JBDTXW010000121.1:0-8402 GCA_040005975.1 Betaproteobacteria bacterium
ACGTCCTTGCGCGGCTCCTTGCCGAAGAACTCCTTCACCTTCTCCTGCACCTTCGGCATGCGTGTCTGGCCGCCGACCAGGATGACGTCGCTGATGTCGGATAGCTTGACGCCCGCGTCCTTGATCGCGATGCGGCAGGGCTCGATCGTGCGCTCGATAAGGTCCTCGACCAGCGACTCGAACTTGGCGCGGGTAATCTTGATCGACAGGTGCTTCGGCCCCGACTGGTCGGCCGTGATGTACGGCAGGTTGACCTCGGTCTGTTGCGACGAGGACAGCTCGACCTTGGCCTTCTCCGCGGATTCCTTGAGCCGCTGCAGCGCCAGCACGTCGTTCTTCAGGTCGACGCCCTGGTCCTTCTTGAATTCGGTCACGATGTAGTCGATCAGGCGCTGGTCGAAATCCTCGCCGCCCAGGAAGGTGTCGCCATTGGTCGACAACACCTCGAACTGGTGCTCCTTGTCCACCACCGCAATCTCGATGATCGAGATGTCGAACGTGCCGCCGCCCAGATCGTAGACGGCAATCTTGCGGTCGCCTTCCTTCTTGTCCATGCCGAAGGCGAGCGCGGCTGCGGTCGGCTCGTTGATGATGCGCTTGACTTCGAGGCCGGCGATCTTGCCGGCGTCCTTGGTCGCCTGGCGCTGCGAGTCGTTGAAATAGGCCGGAACCGTGATTACGGCTTCGGTCACTTCCTCGCCGAGATAGTCCTCGGCGGTCCTTTTCATCTTGCGCAGGATCTCGGCCGAGACCTGCTGCGGCGCGATCTTCTTGCCGCGTACCTCGACCCAAGCGTCACCGTTATCGGCCTTGATGATCTTGTAGGGCATCAGGCCGATGTCTTTCTGGACTTCCTTTTCGCCGAATTTGCGGCCGATCAGCCGCTTGACGGCGAAGATCGTATTCTTGGCATTGGTCACGGCCTGCCGTTTGGCCGGGGCGCCGACGAGGATCTCGCCGTCTTCCTGATAGGCGACGACCGAAGGCGTCGTCCGCCCGCCTTCGGAATTCTCGATCACTTTCGGCGTCGTGCCTTCCATGATGGCAACGCAGCTGTTGGTCGTGCCGAGGTCGATACCGATGATCTTGGCCATGCTGATTCCTTCCGTTTGCTGAATGCTCGCTAGGCGCTAGGTGGGGGGTTTTTGGTCCTGTTCAAGGCGCAAGGTGCGCGTCATCGCGGCTCACCGCCACTCTCCTTCGGCTTGGCCACGGCGACCAGCGCCGGCCGCAGGATGCGATCGCCGAGCATGTACCCCTTCTGGAACACTTGCGCGACGGTGCCCGCCGGCTGGTCGGATTCGACCATCGTCATCGCCTGGTGGCGGTGCGGATCGTATTTGTCGTGCAACGGATCGACCGCGACGATCTGCGCCTTGTCGAAGGCCGCATTCAGATTTTTCAGCGTCAGCAGGACGCCGTCCCGGAGCGCCTCGATCGACGCCGCCGGTGCGGCCAACGTCTGCTCCAGCGCGTCCTTGACGGCCAAGAGCTCCTGCGCGAAGCGCTCGATCGCATACTTGCTCGCCTTGGCCACGTCGTTCTGGGCGAGCTTGCGCACGTTGTCGGTTTCCGCCATCGCGCGTAGCCACGCGTCCTTGAGGCGGGAGGCTTCGTCCTCGGCTTGCTTCAGCAGCGTCGGCAGATCGGACGCGGGATCGCCGGGGGGAGCCACCGCTTCCCCCGGCGGCGCGTCGGTCGGGGCCGGCACGCGGGTCCCGAATTCGCCGGAAAGTTGACTGTTATTGTCGGGATTTTCGCGCATTGTCGCTCCTCTGCAGACCTCGAAGATATGGGGGTCTATTTGCGGGCTTCAACCGTTATCGGCCAGAAAAGGCGTGAATGGACGCGTCCGCGGCGACCCGCCGGAGGTCGGCGACCCGCGAACCCCGCGGCGCGGCGAGAAAGCCCTACCTGGCGGCGCCCAGCGCCTTGGCCCGTGCTTGGCTCATCTCGCGCGCTGCGGCGTCGGCAGGCATCTCGAGCCAGCCCTGCAGATTGCGCATGGCGAGGTCGGCGAGCGCGGCGATCCAGGCGGGGCGTTCGTTGAGGCAGGGAATGCAGTGCAATTCCTGGCCGCCGGCACCGAGAAAGGCGGCCTGCGCGCCATGCCCCAGCTCCTCCAGCGTTTCGAGGCAATCGCTCACAAAGCCGGGACAGGCGATGTCGACCCGCCGCATCCCGTCCTTCGCCAGCGCCAGCAGCGTAGACAGCGTATACGGCTGCAGCCACCGGGCCCGGCCGAAGCGCGACTGGAACGCAACGGTGTACTGCTCTCTCGTCAGGCCGAGCTCGTCGGCGACCAGGCGCGCGGTCTTGCAGCAATGACAATGATAAGGATCGCCCAGGTCGAGGCTTCGTCGCGGCACGCCGTGGAACGAAAGTACCAGCATGTTCGGCCTGCCGTTCTTGATCCAGTAGTCGTTGATGCTCTGCGCGACCGCCTTGATGTAGACGGCGTCGTCGTGGTATGGCGCAAGCACGCGCAGCGCCGGCATGTAGCGCATCCGTGACACCGTCGCGAACACGGCATCGAGCGCCGACGCGGTCGTGCTCGCCGCGTACTGCGGATACAGCGGCAGCACCAGCACGCGGTCGCAACCGCCGGCCTTGAGTTTGTCCATGGCGTCGGCAATCGTCGGCCGGCCGTAGCGCATGCCGAGTTCGATCTGCGCATGGTCGGACGGCAGGCCAAGCCCTTTCAGCCGCTGCCCGAGATAGCCCTGCAACAGCGTCTTCTGCCGCAGGCTGTGCGCCAGCAGCGGCGAGCCATCTTTGCCCCAGATCGTCGCGTACTTCCGCGCCGACTGCGCGGGACGCAGGCGCAGGACCACGCCGTGCAGCACCGGCTTCCACACCGCAGGATGGATCTCGACGACCCGGGGGTCGGACAGGAATTCGGCAAGGTAGGCGCGCACCGCCGCGCTCGTCGGCGCGTCGGGCGTGCCGACGTTGATCAGCAGCACCCCGATGCGGCGCGGCCGGTCGTGGGCAAATGCCGGCTCGGGCAGAAAGCGCATAGGCCGTCAGCCGGCGCTAGTGCGGACGTCGCGCCACGGCGCGTTGGCTGCCGCGGTCAATCGTCGGCAATCTGCTGCGACAGTGCGCTCGACAGCAGCTTGGCGGTCACGTCGACGATTGGAACGACGCGCTCGTACGCCATGCGCGTGGGACCGATGACGCCCAGTGTCCCGATGACTTCGCCGCCGGCCTCGTAGGGCGCCGTCACGACGCTGCATTCGTCGAGCGGCAGCAGCCCCGACTCGCCGCCGATATAGATCTGCACGCCCTCCGCCTGTTGCGATGCATCGAGCAGGTGCAAAAGCGACGTCTTTTGCTCGAACAGGTCGAACAGCAGGCGCAGGCGCTGCATGTTCGAAGAGAAGTCGCCGGCGTTGAGCAGGTTGCGCTCACCGCTGACGACCAGCGCCTCGTCGCGGCTCAACGCATCCTCGCCGACATCGACCGCCGCTCGCATCAGCCCGGCGATGTCGTCGCCCAGCGCGCGCAGCTCTTCGGCCAGGCGGCCGCGTATCGCGCCGAGCGGGGTACCGGCGAAATTGTGGTTGAAGAAATTGGTCGCCTCGATCAGCTGGGCCTGCGTATACGGGCGATCGGTGTGCAATATGCGGTTCTGCACGTCGTTTTCGGCGGTTACGATGATCAGCAGGACCCTGCGCTCGGACAGCCGCAAGAACTCCAGATGGCGGAAGGTCGCTTCGCGCCGCTTCGGCGTCATCACCACGCCGGCGAATTGCGTCAGCTGCGACAGCATGACGGCCGCGGCGTTGACGATCTGCTGCGGATGATCGGCATGCAGCTCGCCTTCGAGGCGGCGGATCTCGACCTGCTCCAGCGGCTTGACGACCATCAGCGTGTCGACGAAAAAGCGGTAGCCCTTCGAGGTCGGAATCCGGCCTGCCGACGTGTGCGGGCTGGCGATGAAGCCCATCTCCTCGAGGTCGGCCATGACATTGCGTATCGTCGCCGGCGATAGCTCGAGGCCCGACTGACGCGAAAGCGCACGCGAGCCTACCGGCTGGCCGTCGGTGATATAGCGCTCGATCAGCGTTTTCAGCAGGTGTTGCGAGCGGAGATCCACGATCCGGCTATTGTACCGCCGGCCCTGCCGGCATAGCGAAGCCGGCACGCAACGCGCATGGTTGGTCCACTCGCAGCCTTGTGCTCTAATCCCTGCCATGGGGAATTCGGCACAACGCTTCGCAACGGTCGCCCTGATCGGCCGCTATGCGAGCGCCAGCATCGCCGAGCCATTGCAGCGTCTCGCGGCGTTTCTGGCCGGGCGCGGCCACGACGTGATTCTCGACGCGGAGACGGCGCAATGCACGCCGCTGCCGGGCTATCGCAGTGCACCGGCGGAAGAGCTCGGGCGAGAGGCCCAGCTTGCGATCGCCGTCGGCGGCGACGGCACGATGCTGTCGATCGCCCGCCGGCTCGCGCCATTCGATGTGCCGCTGATCGGCATCAACCAGGGCCGGCTCGGATTCCTGACCGATATCGCGCTCGCCGACATGGAGGGCGCGCTGTCGGCGATGCTCGACGGGCGCTATGTCGAGGAGACGCGCACGCTGCTCGACACGACGCTTACGCTGGCCGCCGGCGGCAGCGAACGCACGCTGGCACTGAACGACGTCGTCGTCGGCCGTGGTGCGCTGGGCGGAATGATCGACTGCGCAGTGACAATCGACGGCAGGTTCGTCTACGCGATGCGCGCCGACGGACTGATTGTCGCCACACCTACGGGATCGACCGCGTATGCGCTGTCCGCGCAAGGGCCGGTCGTCGACCCCGTCGTCGCGGCGCTGCTGCTGGTGCCGGTCGCGCCGCATGCGCTCACCAACCGGCCGATCGCGGTGCGCGACTCGGCGGTGATCGAAATAACGCTGCTGCGCGGCAAGGATGCGAGCCTGCATTGCGACGGCCAGTCGCACTTTGCCCTGGTCGAGGGCGACCGCGTCGTCGTCCGGCGCGCCGCGCATCGGCTCCGCCTGCTGCATCCCTCCGACCACGATCACTTCGCGATGCTGCGGCAAAAGCTGCATTGGAGCGAGACGCCGGAGCGGCTTCGGCCCTGAGGCAATCGGCGCGCGGCAGCGTTCCCGGCCGCCCTAAGGTATCGGTCGGAGCGCGCCGGACGGCATTCCGGCGATAATCGGACGCGGGGACCGACTCCGCTCCGGACGATCGATTCGATGCTTCGCCTGCTTTCCATCCGCAATTTCGCCGTCGTCGAGGCGCTCGAGGTTGAGTTCCGGCCCGGCTTTACGGTGCTGACCGGCGAGACCGGCGCCGGCAAATCGATTCTGCTCGATGCGTTGTCGCTGCTGCTCGGAGATCGCTTCGAGACGCGGCAGCTGCGTCCCGGCGCCGACCGCGCCGAAATTGCTGCCGAGTTCGACGCCGATGACGCACCCGAGCTTCGCGCCTGGCTTGTCGCGCAGGATCTGGCCGACGAGGGTCCGCTGCTGCTGCGCCGCGTGCTGGATGCGCAGGGACGCAGCCGGGCCTACGTCAACGGTCGACCGGCGACACTCGCTCAGCTGGCCGAGATCGGCGAGCGCCTGATCGACCTGCACGGCCAGCACGCGCATCAATCGCTCGGCCGGGCCGAAGCGCAGCGCCAGTTGCTTGACGCTTTCGCCGGGGTCGAGCCGCTGACGCGCGAAGTCGCGACGGCGTGGCGGGCCTGGCGCGAGGCGGTCGAACGCCGCGATTGCGGCGGGCGGGAAGCGGCGGCACGGCAGGCTGAACGCGATGCGCTGATCGCGCGCCATGCGGAGCTGGCCGCGCTCGGCGCGACGGCCGACGAATGGCATGCGCTGTCGCAGGCGCAGTCGCGGCTGGCGCACGCGGCGACGCTACTCGAGGCTGCTACGGCGGCGGAGGCGGAGCTTACCGAAGGGGACGGAGCCATCGCCGGGCGGCTCGCCGTGCTGGCGCATCGCCTGGCGCAGGCCGCGCAAGTCGACCCGGCGCTTTCCGACATCGTTCTGCTCGCTGACGAAGCCAAGATCAGGGTCGATGAAGCCGGCAGGAACCTGCGCGCCTATCGTGAGCGGCTGGACCTCGATCCGGCCGAGCTCGCGGGGGTCGATGTGAGGCTCGCTGCATTCCACGATCTCGCGCGCAAGCACCGCGTCCGTCCCGAGGCGCTGCCGGCGCTGGCCGAAGAAACTGCGGTGCGTCTTGCCGAACTCGACGCGGAATCCGATGCAGGCGCGCTGGACCGCGCTGCCACGCAAGCCAGGCAAGCGTTCGATGCGCTGGCGCGCGAACTGTCGGCCCGGCGCCGGGTGGCGGCAGCGGCGCTGGGCAAAAAGGTCGATGCGATGATGAAGGAGCTGGCGATGGCGGGCGGCCGCTGCGAGATCACGCTGACGGCACTGCCCGAGCCGGCGAGCTTCGGCACTGAGAGCGTCGAGTTCTGCGTCGCAACCCATCCGAAGCAGCCGCTGGGCCCGCTGGCGCGCGTTGCGTCGGGCGGCGAACTGTCGCGGCTCGCGCTGGCGATCCAGGTGGTGCTGGCCGAAGTCGGGCGCGTGCCGACGCTGATCTTCGACGAGGTCGATGTCGGTATCGGCGGCGCGGTCGCGGTGACAGTCGGACGAATGCTGCAGCAGCTCGGTTTGCGGCGCCAGGTGCTCTGCGTCACCCATCTGCCGCAGGTGGCGGCGTGCGCGGACCAGCACTACCGCGTCAGCAAGATCGGCAAAGGGGACGCGGTCGCGTCCGAGCTCGCGCGACTCACCGCCGGCGCGCGCGTCGAGGAGCTCGCGCGCATGCTGGGAGGCCACGAAATCACCGCCAAGACGCGCGCGCACGCCGGCGAATTGCTCGCCCAGCAGCGCCCCGCGACGACGCGCCGCGCGCGCTAGCGCCCGTTCCTGCCGCCCGGCTCGGGCGTACGGCTCGCCAAGGAAAAACGGCCGCTGTCGCGGCCGTCAACAGGAACTGCACCAACGTTTAGAGCCGGCGCGCCTTGGCCTTTTCCGCCGTCGGTGCGGCGGCAAAGCTGCCGCGCACACGATGCCCTACGCGCTTGGCCCTGGCCGAAACGTGCGAGGCGACCGGAATCACCAGCGATTCGCCGGTTTCGAGCCAGTACTTGACGCGCTGCGCATCGGCGATGCGCGAAAGCTTGCCGTACGAATCCAGCAGCACGATGACCACCGGCCTGCTCGCGATATTGGCGAGCATCACCAGGCATTTGCCCGCCTCGCGAATGAACCCGGTCTTGCTGAGCGTAATGTCCCATTGCCCGCCGCGCACCAGCGAATTGGTATTGTTGAAGCCGAGCACGCGGCCGCTCGGTTGTATCTCGACCGAGTGACTCGCGGTCGTCGTGAACTCGCGGATCAGCGGATAGCCGGCGGCTGCCTGCACCATGCGCGCGAGATCGCGCGCCGTCGCGACATTCTCGCTCGACAATCCGGTGGCGTCATTGAAATGCGTCTGCACCATGCCGAGGCTCACCGACTTGCGGTTCATCGCTTCGACGAACGCCTGCGCTCCGCCTGGGTAGTTGCGCGCCAGGCAAGACGCCGCGCGGTTTTCGGACGCCATCAGCGCGAGCTGCAGCATTTCGCGCCGCGTCATCGTGCTGCCAAGCCGCAGTCGCGAGCTGCTCGCCTTCAGCAGGTCCAGGTCGCCGATGTCGATCGTCAGCACCTCGTCCAGCGGCTGCTGGGCGTCGAGCACGACCATCGCGGTCATCAGCTTGGTCACCGAGGCGATCGCCGTCACCGCATCGGCGCCCTTGGCGTAGATCGGCTGCCCCGTCTGGGCGTCGAAGACCAGCGCGTTGGCCGAAGCGAGCCTGAGCTTGCTCGCGTCGATTAAGAGCGTCGATCCGATCGGCTTGAGGTCGTCGGAGGCCCCGGCCGCCGTGGCGGCCAAGAATAATCCAATAAAAACAATAAGTAATCTCGAAGTCATCAAGATGGTTCTTAGAAGGTCCGCCGGTTTTATAACACAATCAAGTCGATATGCCAACGGCCTAATGCGCCAGGGGCTTCAGGCGATGACTTGGCTCGGCGGGCCGTACCGCTCGGGGCCGGCCTCGTCGGCGCCGTGGCGACGCTGCTGCTGGAGCGCCCACATGCGGGCGTACGCCCCATTGGCGGCGAGCAGCTCGGCATGGGTGCCGCGCTCGGTGATGCGGCCGTGCTCGAGGACGAGGATCTGGTCGGCGCCGACGATCGTCGACAGGCGATGCGCGACCGTCAAAGTCGTGCAGCCGGCCGAAATCTGCTCGAGCTCCGCCTGGATCAACTTTTCCGACTTGGAATCGAGCGCCGAAGTCGCTTCGTCGAAGATCAAAATACGCGGGTCCTTGAGGATCGCGCGCGCGATCGCCACCCGCTGCTTTTCGCCGCCGGACA
>JBDTXW010000122.1:0-8375 GCA_040005975.1 Betaproteobacteria bacterium
GGGTGCTTGCACGTCCAATTGCCGTCCCAACCGCGACGGATCGGGATATTGGGATGCGTCCCGGGCGTTTCCCAGACACCGGTTTCGAGCGGGACTCCATCGACAACGTAAAATTGACCGGTATCCGCTGTCCACGTAATGGCGCAACCGAACACCATGAACTTGTTCTGGGCATCGATAAATTGCGGTGACCAATAACTGTGCCTGGCGTTGGGCGTCAGACCGTCGAGCTGGTAGGGTGCCGCCGCTGCATAGCGCGACGCGACGTTGGTGGCACGACTCGGATTGACGCGCGTGCGCCAGATCGGCGCATCATCCTCGAGCCGCAGGCCGCGAACATCGTTGCCGGCCCAGGCCCCTGCTCCGCCTCCGCCGAACACAAGGATCTCGCTGCCGGCCGCCTTCAATGCCGCGCCGCTGTAGGCGAAGATGCCGCGCCTCGGGTCTCCATAGCCGGTGTCGCGGCACTGGGAATCGGTGAGCCCCGCCGCAAACTGCGGCGTGCAATCCGCGGCCGAGACGGCGGTACCGGAAATGGCGGTCCACTGGTTTACCGCTACGCTTTGCAGCCACTGCGGCATGGCGGCGCCCGCTTCCGCGCGCGCACCCTCACGCGGCGCTGCTGCGGGCGACGAAGGCTTTATCGGGCCGGATGACGGCGGGGGCACCGCGGCATCTGCTGCATACGAGGACGGATGCCAGGCGCCGGAAACTCCCGCCCCCGCAAGCACGCTCAGCTGACGGACGAATTCTCGACGCGGAAAGGACGGCCCTGATCTGAAAGGCAATCGCGACAATGCGCTAGCTCGATTGTTCGTCTTCGTTCACGTTGGCGACTTCCGCCAAGCCCGCGACAAAACGCCGTGGCGCTCCGAGAGAGGCAGTTGCAATCACACGCTTGACACGATGCAGCGCAGATTCTTTCACCGATCCCAAGCCAGCGTCAATGCACGAGTCGCGAGGCACCTCGTCGCGCAACGACCAGGCGCTGATGAGAGAATACTCGACTCCTGTCGCCGAAACGACCGACGGCGGCTAAAATGAAACGATGCATGACGAGCCGCATACCCAGGAACGCATCGATTCCGGCGCCCCGCAATCGCGGCGCACCACGTCCGGTTTCGAACGGGAATGGCGCAGACGCTTCATCGAATTTGCCGACCTGCGTGATGACGACGCCGGCATCGCGGGCTGGTCGACGACCGGTCTCGACGCGCGGTTCCGCTTTTTCCGAAGCTTGTGGCAGGACTCTGCGCCTCGATCTCTCTATCTGGACGTCGGCTGTGGCGCCGGCACCTATTCGCGATGGTTGAGAGAACAGGGGCTATGCGTCGTCGGAGTGGACTACTCGCAACCGACGCTGCGCAAAGCGAAGGCCCGCACAACGGCAGACATCGCGTTCTGTGCCGCCGATGCCACACGATTGCCGTTCGCGGAAGCAAGCGTCGACGGTGTCCTGTGCTTTGGCGTGCTGCAGGCCATGCACGCTTCGGAGCCTCTCGTAGGCGAGCTCGCCAGGGTGCTTCGTCACGGCGGCACGCTTTGGATCGACGGCCTCAATTATCACGGCATCACCGGTTGGTATGATCGAACGCGCCGCAAGTTCCGCCGTACGCCGATGCGTCTGCGCTACGAGGCTTCGTCCAAGCTCCTCGAGATCCTGCACCGTGCCGGATTTGTGCGTCTTACGCTCAGCTGGCTGCCGCTGATGCCGTCCAGGCTGCACATGCTTCAGCCTGCATTCGAATCGCTTCTGGCGCGACGATTGCTCGCTACTGTGCAACCACTCGGTCGTATCGTCAGTCACTCGTTTCTGATCAGCGCGCAGCGACACCGCTGATGTCCGTGCGCCAAAACGCGGCGTCCAGGTCACAACGCGACAGCGTTGGCCGTGTTAAGATAATCTGCATGACCGCGGACGAAGCCTTCGCGCGCGCCCGCGGACGGGCATGACCAAGCTCGCCGAGAACCTGCTGGAGCGCTACTTCGGAGACGACGAGCACCCCTACCGGACACTCGAGGTTGAAGTTGGTCGTTATCTGCGGCCCGAGCACACATTGCTCGACGCCGGATGCGGGCGCGGCGCGCCGGTGCTGCTCAAGTATCGCGGCAGAGCGCGGCGCCTGATCGGCGTTGACCTGGTCGAGTTCGATACCCCAGTCGACGGCGTAGAACTACTGAACAACGATCTCGGTCGAATCGCAATCGAGGACGCCGTCGTCGACATTATTATGTGCCGCAGCGTGATGGAGCACATTGAACATCCGGAGGCCGTATATCGCGAGATGTTTCGCATCCTAAAGCCAGGCGGGCTGTTTATCTTCCTTACAGCCAATCTGTGGGACTACGCTGCGCTGATCGCCAAAGTCGTGCCCAACCGGTTCCATCCCTGGATTGTGGCGAAAACGGAAGGGCGCCAGGAGAAGGATGTCTTCCCCGTGCAGTACCGTACGAATACGCACGGAGCCGTGCAGAAATGGGCATCGGCCGCCGGCTTCGAAATCGTGTCCTTCCGCTATCTTGGCCAGTATCCCGGGTATTTCATGTTCAATGGCTTTTTGTTTCTGCTGGCTACCGGCTACGAGAAGCTGCTGCGCCGCTTCGAGGCGCTTGCCTTTCTGCGCGGCTGGATATTCGTGACGTTGCGCAAGCCGTGAGCGGACCCGAAAGATTCCGCGCGCGTTCCTTGTGCGCGGCCGTTGCGGCTTTTTTCTGTGCGCTCGCTCCGCTGGGCGCCTCTGCCGAACCCGCAACCTTGTCGGATGGAGCGGACGGCGCCACGTGTGACTATTTCAATCTGGGCGCGCACCTGCAGTGGCGCCACCGTCAAGGTGACTGGAAGGACGCCGGCGATACCGCGCAGGGCGAGCGACCTTTCGCGCAAGCGCTCGTCAATGCAAGCGATACCAACCGGGTGGTGACATGGGACGTCACCAGACTGGTTCAGGGCTGGCTTGCGGGAAAGTATGCCAACGGCGGAATAGTGATCGCCAGAGTCAAAGGACAACCTGCCGAGGCGGCGCTGTTCCACAGTCGTGAGGCGGCGATCATCGGCGCTCGCCCGCGCCTGGTGCTGACACTGCAAAACGGTGCCGTCCAGCGGGTGCCTCCTCTCGCTGACACGACACTCGACTGTACGACGTTCACCTCGCTCGGGACGAGGCCGACGCTGACGGCAGGTGCGGCACATAATGTGACCATGCAGTTCGATCTTTCCGCGTTCAACGCGGCTCGCGTTGACGCGGCGACGCTCGAGCTCGTCACTACCGAGAAGCAGTACGGGAACACGGCGCTCGGGGTCTTTCGGATGGATCCGCCGCTTTCGGAACCCACGGCCGGAGACAAGCCCATTCCGGGCCTCGCAGCGCGCTATAGCCGTGACCGCGGGATCGAAAAGGATCCGGACGTCGTCATGGCCACCGGTTTTGAATCGGCGCTGTGGCACGGCGACTGGAGTTACGTCAGCCCGCGTGGTTCTTTCGAACGTGTCGACAGCGCACCGGGCCTTGGCTTCGAGCCCCTCGTTGGTCAAGCACTGCAGGTGAAGATCCCGGTCGGCGAGAACCTCGGGCTCGACATGGGTTACAAGTTTGCCGACAAACTGGGGACGGAGCCCGAGGAAATCTATTTCCGTTACTACTTGCGGCTCGCCGGCGACTGGCGCCCCAGTGCCGACGGAGGCAAGCTTCCCGGCATCAGCGCAACCTATGGCAATACGGGCTGGGGGGGACGCAAGGCCGATGGACGAAGCGGTTGGTCGATGCGTGGAATTTTCTTTCGCGCGCCCGACAACGGCAGTCCGTATCACGACTTAACGCCGATCGGCACGTACGCGTACCACGCTGACATGGAGGACTTCTGGGGCGACGCGTGGGCCTGGTCGGGGAACGGCCGAGCGCTGCTGGCTCGCAATCGCTGGTATTGCATCGAACAGTACTTCAAGGTGAACCAACTCGGTCGCAAGGACGGCGTCCTGCGCGCCTGGATCGACGGCAGTCTGGTCTACGAGAAGACCGATATAAGGGTTCGCGACATATCGTCAATCAAGATCGAGCAAATATGGATGAACGTCTACTATGGTGGCACCACACCAGCACCCACGGACCTGCATTTGTTCATCGACAACGTCGTGATCGCGCACAAGTATGTCGGTCCGATGCTTCCCTGAAATGCCGCGAACGACGGGAACGCGCGGCCTGCTCGTTGCCTCTTCGGGTTATGCTAGGATTCATCGCATGTGCACCCCTGCTTTCCTGCAGTGCGGGCGCATCGTGGATTGACGGGAGCGTTGCTTGGTGGCGTCAAAAATGACCTGGTGCTGGCTGGTGCGCTTTTCATCGATCGCGGGGCTCGCTGCGCTGCTCGTCGCGGGTCTTGCCCGCGCGCAGCCGGTAGACAACGATTACTACGCCAATGGCGGTACGGTCCTGTTGAGCACCGTCGAGCGCTACCACATATTGCCGGCGGAAGAAAAAATGCGGATAAAATATTATAGCTCCGCGCGGCAGGACCTCGACTTCGTGCTGCGGTACTTTCCTAACCACCCGCAGGGCCTTTTACTGATGGTGCAGCTGTGTACGGAACGCACCCAACAGGCCTGCGACCTCGACTTTCTCTTCGAAAAAGCGATCGCCGTAAACCCCAATGTGGCCGGACCCTATGTCACTCGCGGTGTTTATCTGCATCGGGTCAAACGCTATGCCGAGGCGATCGCGAGCTACCAGCGCGCGCTCGCGCTCAATCCCGACTCCATGAATACGCACTACAACCTCGCGCTCGCCTACCTCGAGACGAAGCAGTACGGGCTGGCGAATGAGCACGCGCAGCGAGCATATGAGCTGGGTGCGCCGCTGCCAGGGCTGCGTGAGCGGCTGAAGCAGATCAGGCAATGGAAACCGGTTGCGGCGACGGGCGCGGATTCGCAGCCCCGTTCGCCCGTCGCCGCGGGTGCGGGCCGCGTCACAGCAGCGCCGTAGTACGGCTAGCCAGCGAGCTGGCGGACCCTTAGACCACGGTTGGGCATACGTTGCGGCGATTGAGAAGCAGCCGCAGCGCAAACTTGACCGGGTGACGATCCCAAGGAGTGAAGCGCGGCAACTGAAGCACATCGCTTTCCTGCGTGGCAACGCCCCATGAGGTCGACACTGCGGCGCTGAATCCGGCGTCGCGGACCATGCGTACATGCTCGGCCGCGTAGTCTTGCCCCGGTTTGCCGTTCGGATAAGCAAAAAGCGGTACGGATTCATCCAGGATCCGCGCGAGGTATTCGCGGCTCTCGTCAATTTCGCGACGCGCGTCGGCGGGCGAGACTCGCGTCAGGATCGGGTGCGTCGCAGTGTGCGCGCCGATCTCCATGCCGGCAGCGCGTAACGCGCGTACGTCGTCATCACGCATCATGAGGTCGCGCGGCAGTGGAGCGCCCACCATCGCTTCGATCTCCGCCGCCGTGGTCTCGCGCCTGCCGCCGGGAAGGTGCTTCAGCGCGGAGAGGATGTGCGCTATGGCTTTCCGGCGCCATTCCGGAGTCGAGAGCGGGAGAACTTCCATACTCCATCGCCGCAAATCGAGTTCCGACATCCCGCATGCGCGCACCGACTCGACGATGGTGTCGTTCCACATGCGACCGCCGTTGAGGTAGCTGGTCGCGATAAAGAACGTCGCCGGAACACGATGTCTACGCAGGATCGGCAACGCAACATCGACGTTGTCGCGATAGCCGTCGTCGAACGTCACACACGCTGCGCCGGCGGGAAGGTCTCGACTGCGCAAGCGCTCGACTGCTTCGCCGAGCGGCAACACCGTGAAAAATCCGGACAGCGCGCGGAGCTGACTCTCGAATTCGGCTGCCGTCGGATCCCAGTTGTTCAGCGGGTCCGCGTGAGCTAGCACGCGATGGTAGAGGAGAATCGAAAGTCGCGCGCGCTTACCGCCAGGCGCGACCTGGCCGGCGAGCGTACGCAGCAATTTCCAGCCGCGCAAACTGTTGCCAGACGATTCAGCGAACGCTCCGGACGCACGCACGTCAGAGCATCCCGCCCGTCCGTCCGGTTTCCTCGGCGAGGCCCGGCCGCGCGATCGCGGCAGGCTCCTTTGCGTTCGCACGACGCGGGTTGAGCTCCTTTTGCACGACCGTCCATGTCAAGACCAGCAAAGCGACTAGGACGTAAGGATAGTCCCAGTATGCCAGGCTAAGGAATGCGCCGCCGATCCAGTAGCCGATGAAGCTCACCTGAATCATCGCGGCCAAGTGGGCCGCCCAGTGATAGCTTTCCCGGTCTTTGGTCGCGCGAATGATCCTGCCGGCCAGGTGCCACGCGAAGACCCAGAATGCGACGAACAACGACAGGCCGACGAACCCATGCTCGGCCAGGATTCCGATCCAGATGCTGTGCGCATCCCATACGCGAGTCGGATCGGGCGCCCATCGGGTGAACGCGTCCTGCTGGAACGACTGGAATCCACCGCCGACGATAGGTTTCGCCTGCGCCATATTCCAGCCGAACTGCCACGAATTCAGGCGCGCGGTTGCCGAGCTGTCCTGCTCATAGGTCTGAATGGTGCCCATCCTGTCCCACCATGCCTCCGGCATGAACGTAAGGAACATCGGCACGAGGACAAGCAGGCATAGTCCCACGAACAATTTTCTGTTGCCTTTCAGCCAGAACCCGGCACCCATCGCAAACAGCGCCAGGAAGCCGCCGCGGGAGTAGGAACCCAGCACCGCCACGACAACTAGCGCCATGCTGATACCCAAGGCCCACTTCAGCGCGCGTTGCTGTGCCTGTATCTGCAGCCACCGCATCAACGGAAGCGTCATCGTGAGTGCCAGCGAGATCTCGGTATTGCCGGCGATGAAGCCGCCGTCCGGACCGAGTACCATCCCCTCCCCGCCCTTGAGAATCGTATAGACGCCGCCCTTGATGCCGAAGTATGCGATCGACAACGTGCTTACCCACACGAGTGCTTTGATGCGCTCGCGCGATTGCATGACCACGATCGTAAGGAAGACGAAGAACTGAATCTTCGCGACTTTCTCGAGCTGCGGCCACGCATTTTCTGGAAAGAGCGCGTACAAGGTCGTGACGAGCATCCAGAAATTGAGCGCCAGCAGCATCACGACCGGCGGGACCATCGGCAACGACTTCGGCTCCTTCGACAACAGGATCGCGATGATTGTCACTATCCCGATCACCTCGGCAAAGGGAAAGTTGTGGGCAAAACCGAATGTCAGCTTATGCGGATTCATCAGCCCGACCCACGTCCAGAGAAGAATGCCGAACCACGGACGTGCGAAGACGAAGGGCAGGAGTCCGAAAATGACGATGGTTAGAGCGATGTCTCTCATGGACGAGGACCCGCGGAGGTTTCATGCGATTGCACGCGCCGGCTGGCCGCGCATTATCGCGGATGCGGCGGCGCCTCGCGCTCTGTCGCTCCGATTCCGGGGTATTCATATTATCATCCGCTTCGACCCCGACGGGGATCCTGCCGGCGAGATTCGCACGGCGCATTCATCGCGTACACGTCGAAATGAAGGCTACAAGCGCATCGTCAGCATCTTCGGGAACCGCCAATGCGCGCCTGACGGACGAGCCGGATCACCGCGGATTGTTCTATCGGATCGTCGCGGCCGGCCCCGATCTGCCCGTGCTCGCAATCGGGGCGCCATTCGTCAGGAACTGGTTTTCCCATGTCGAGACCGGTGATCTGCGCGCGCTGTGGCGGCGACTGCCAACCGCGCCGCGTTTCGCAATGGTGATCCTGCATTCGACACTCGGCGGCTGCGTGTCGATTGCCGAAGCACTCCTCGCGGCGCACGCCGTCCTGGAGCCGGGGGGCATCGTTGCGCTGGCCGGCGTCAACCGGCTCCGAGCGGCGATGACGCGCAATATGGACACGACGGCCCCATGCGCTACGCCATGGGGCTTTCGGCGAGCGGCGACGCAGGCGGGCTTCGAGCAGGTCGACCTCTATGTCGCCCAGCCGGACCTCGACGAGCCCGCTTACGTCATATCCACTGCGCCGGCGAGTTCCCGGGCGTTTTTTCGCCACGAGGTTGTGGCCAGAAAGGCGTCAGGCCGCGATCGTTTCCCCGTTGCCCGGACGGTGCTGGCCGAGCTCAACCTGGCGCCGTATTTGCAGCCATTCTTTGTTATGGTGGGCAAAAAATGAGAGAGGCCGCGAGGCGCGCGTTATGCGAGATTGGCATTCTGCAAGCCGACGAACCGATGCCTCCGTTCATGGTGCGCATGCGCGGCAACCTGACCTTCCTTGCCTACCCGTCGGGCAGCGAATTCTATCTCGTCAAAGTGGGACTGCAGAACGACCTGAGCCGCGATTTCGAGGGCTTCTCCGCGGGCCACGCAGCCTTCCCG